>JADGEY010000007.1:21331-48563 GCA_016744185.1 Emcibacteraceae bacterium
GCACCATTATATTATGGACTTTAAATACCATGAGCTTTAATAATTTTTTTCTAATTCTTGCTATAAATAATATTTAGCGTATCATTGAATATTAAAAAAACCTAATTTAGGAAAAAAATTGACCAAACACTCTTCCCAATTTCCAAGATTTTATGTGACAGCGCCCAGCCCCTGTCCTTATCTTGAAGGAACAGAAGAGCGAAAAATTTTTACCGAATTAAATGTTAAAAATCCAAGTGGGCTTCATAGTTCGCTCGCCGAAGTGGGCTTTAGGCGCAGCCAAGATATTCTCTACCGCCCCGCATGCGAGGGCTGTAATGAATGTCGATCCATAAGAATACCGCTGCGTATCTTTGAAAAAAGCAAAAGTCAAAAACGCATCTGGAATAAAAATAAAGACATCACTGCGGTCATTAAAAAAAACATCTCAACGGCCGAGCAATACAAACTTCTACACCAATATTTAATCGCCCGCCATAAAACAGGCGGCATGGCTGAAATGGATTTTTTAGAATATCAAGACATGGTGGTCAGTAGCCCGATTACATCTCTGATTATTGAATATAGGCTTGGGGAAAAATTAATTGGCGTGGCATTAACCGATAAAATGTCATCTGGCTTTTCAATGGTCTATAGCTTTTATGATGTCAGCGAAGAGATGAAGCAGCGCAGCCTTGGAACTTATTTTATCCTTCATCATATTAAAGAGGCGATAGAACAAGGGTTTGATTTTATCTATCTTGGCTATTATGTCAAAGGCAGCCCTAAAATGTCTTATAAGAAAAATTTTAAACCTTTAGAGTTCTTAAGTTCTTCTGGCTGGGAACTCATCGTTAAATAATCCTCTATTTTATTGTTTTTCTTTGGCAGTCTTTTATAATCACTTTTATAAAAGATATAAGGATAGGGAAAATTCATGAAACGTCGCTCATTTTTAAAATCATCTGTTTTAGCCGCAGCAAGCACTGCCGCAGCTGCTACCACTTTAAGCGCGCCCGCTTATGCCAAGGGGAAAAGACGGCTAAAAATGGTCACCACTTGGCCT
Source organism: Emcibacteraceae bacterium (assembly GCA_016744185.1). GTDB lineage: Bacteria > Pseudomonadota > Alphaproteobacteria > Sphingomonadales > Emcibacteraceae > Pseudemcibacter. Next base: position 22,377 of record JADGEY010000007.1, read on the forward strand.
AAAAACTTCCCCGGTCTTGGCACAAGAGCCAGCGCATTTGCCAAAGATGTACAGGACGCAACAGACGGGAGAATCAAAATAAAAGTCTATGCCGCCAAAGAACTTGTTCCTGCTATGGGCGCATTTGATGCTGTTTCTGCGGGAAAGGCAGATATTTACCATGGGCCTGATTATTATTGGCAGGGCAAACATAAAGCCTTTTCATTTTTTGCCGCTGTTCCTTTTGGGCTAACCGCAAGTGAAATGGTTCACTGGATGGAATATGGCGGCGGCAATGAATTATGGGACGAGCTATCTGGACGCTTTAATATAAAATCACTTCTCGCCTGCACAACAGGGATTCAAATGGGCGGCTGGTTTAAAAAAGAAATTAACGCCGCCGATGATTTTAAAGGACTGCGCATAAGAATACCGGGAATTGGCGGCGAAGTGATGAAAAAAATCGGTGCAACTCCCGTCACAAAAGCAGGCGGTGAAATTTACATGGCATTAAGCCAAGGCAACATAGATGCCTCTGAATGGGTTGGACCATGGAATGACCTTGCTTTTGGCTTTTATAAAGTTGCGCCCTATTATTATACGTCAGCCTTTCATGAACCTGCGGCGAACGTTGCAGCGGGCTTTAATCTTGAAGTTTGGAGCAGTTTTTCAGCGTCCGAGCAAGCTATTCTTCGGGCGGTTGCGGCAAAGAATTTCCAGTCATCTCTTGCTGAATTTAATGCGAGAAATTCTGTTGCCCTTAATGAACTTGTGAGTAAGCATAAGGTTAAACTTAGAACTTATTCTCCTGAAATCATGACGGAACTTGCAGATATTTCTGCGGACGTTGTGCGCAGCATTGGCATGACAGATGATTTATCAAAGCGCATTTATAATAGCTATATGAAAACAAGAGCTGCCGCTATGGAATGGAGCAAGATTGCCGATGAGCCTTACCTCTCTAACAGGCGATTATCAAAAAAATATGGTAAAGCCATTTAAGAATGCAGCTGCGTAAATCTGTAAAAATATTATCAAAAATAGCTCTCTTCATTGACTGTATTAATGAAGAGCTTGGCAAGGGGATCTCATGGGCAAGCCTTGGGCTAATTCTGACCCAGTTCGCTCTTGTTTTGATCCATTATATTTTTCATGAAAGCTCTATTTTTATGCAGGAAAGCTTGCTTTATATGCATAGTCTTATTTTTTTAGGCGGCGCAGGATATACGCTTTTACATAATGGACATGTGCGGGTTGATGTGGCATATTCTCATTTTAGCCCAAAATTAAAGGCTGTTACCGATTTAACGGGAACTTTAATTTTCTTGTTTCCTGTGTGCTATTTTATTGGTCAATATTCATGGGATTATGTAAAATCTTCTTGGGAAGTTCTTGAAAGCTCTCAAGAATCAAGCGGCATTCCAGCGGTTTTTATTTTAAAATCCTTCATTTTGCTCTTTTGTTTTTCTGTGATGATGCAGGGAGTTTCTATTGTTCTAAAATCTATCCTGACCATTATGGGAGCGCGGCTAGACGTTAAAAATGAGCCAGAAGCCCCCTCCTCTCAAAAAAGCCCCACATCTAAAGAAAATTACCCCTCTAAAGAAAGCCTCACGTCTAAAGAAAAACCAGTTTCTAAAGAAAAACCCATCTCTGACAAAAAAAGAGAGGTGCTGTAATGCAAATCAATGCTCTTCTCGTCCTCACCATGTTCGGTTCAGCCTGCCTTTTGCTCATCATGGGCTTTCCTGTTGCTTTTACTTTGGCAGGGACTGCGCTTATTTTTGCAGGAATTGGCATTTATCTTGATGAATTTGATGCGGATTTTATCGCTCTTATCCCTGAACGTATTTTTGGGACAATGACCAATGACATTCTTTTGGCTGTACCGCTTTTTATATTTATGGGCGTGATGTTAGAGCGATCTAAGATTGCGGAAAGCCTTTTGGATTCGATGGGGCGGCTTATGGGACGCATGCCTGGTGGGGTTGGTATATCCATAACAATTGTCGGCGCACTGCTTGCGGCATCTACAGGAATTGTTGGCGCAACAGTGGTGACTATGGGGCTTATGGCTCTGCCAACCATGCTTAAAAAAGGTTACAGCCCTGCCCTCGCCTGCGGCTCTATTGCAGCGTCAGGGACGCTGGGGCAGATTATCCCACCCTCTATCGTTCTTATCCTGCTCGGCGATCAATTATCATCCGCATGGCAGCAGGCACAGCTCGAAATGGGCAATTACGCCCCAGAGCCTTTATCCGTTGGTGATCTTTTTGCAGGCTCTTTAATCCCAGGGCTGGGGCTTGTTATTCTTTATATTTTTTACCAGTTTATGACCGCTATTTTCTTTCCGTCCTTGATGCCCCCTGCGCCGCTGGAAAAAGAAGAAGATGCTCCCTCATTAGCAGAACTTCTTAAAGCTTTCCTGCCCCCTATCATTCTTATTATTTCTGTTTTAGGGTCAATTTTAACAGGCATTGCAACCCCCACAGAAGCCGCCGCAGTCGGCGCAGTGGGAGCCGTTATGATGGCAGGTCACAAAAGCTCGCCTGAAAAACCCTTGCCGATAATAGGGGCTGTTGCCGCTCTTATCATAGTGATTATAATTTCTCATATTTTCAACCTTCGCATAGGACGAAAAGATACGTCTTATATTGATGTCGCTGCCTTTACTGCCGCTGCACTTTTAACCGCCGCTGTATTTTGGGGCGTGCTTGTTTCTGTAAAGCGAACCTACCAAGCGGGGATATTATCTTTAGTGATGCAATCCACGACCAAAATATCATCTATGATTTTCACCATTCTTATTGGGGCGGCTTTTTTCTCTCTTGTTTTTAAAGGATTTGAAGGCGATGAATATATTCATGATTTTCTAACCAGTCTCCCTGGCGGCATGTTACCTGCCCTAATCATTGTCATGCTGGTCATGTTTTTTCTAGGGTTTTTTCTGGATTTTATTGAAATTACGTTCGTTGTCGTTCCAATTGTTGCGCCCGTTTTACTGGGCATGGGAGTGAACCCTATTTGGCTTGGCGTGATGATGGCGATGAATTTACAGACTTCATTTTTAACGCCGCCTTTTGGCTTCGCGCTCTTTTACCTGCGGGGCGTGGCTCCGCCTTCTGTTTCTACTTTGCAAATATATAAAGGGGTCATACCTTATGTTTTTATCCAAATCATGGCTCTTATCGGGCTTTGGTATTTTCCTGCGCTTGTCACATGGCTGCCTTCGATCATTTCTGGAACGGATTTAGGATAAATAGAAAAGCCATGTTATAAGAAAGAAAACACAAAACCATATTATAGGGAAAATCATAAATTCATGTCTTCACATTCTTCTAAAAAAGTTATTTTTGCTGCATTAATCGGCAATTTTTTAATTTTCATCTCAAAACTTGGCGGCGCACTATGGACAGGCTCATCTGCCATGATGTCCGAGGCTATCCATTCTATTGTTGACTGCTCAAACCAAATCATATTGCTTCACGGCATTAAAAGATCACAAAAACCTGCCGATGCGCTTCACCCCTTTGGCTATGGTAAGGAATTATATTTTTGGGTTTTCATTGTTGCTATTTTAATTTTTGCCGTGGGTTCTGGCGTTTCATTATATGAAGGCGTGCATAAAATTATCAACCCTCATGCGGTAACAGATATTTACATCAATTATATTATCTTGAGCGCGGCCATTGTATTTGAAGGCTATTCATGGACGATTGCCTATATCGAATTTAATAAATCCAGAGACAAAGAGACAGTTTGGCAGTCTGTTAAAGACAGTAAAGACCCAACCATCATCACTGTTTTATTCGAAGACACCGCCGCTATGCTTGGGCTTATCTTTGCTCTGCTTGGGCTGTTTATTGGCGATTATTTCGGCATTCCTGAAATGGACGGCATTGCATCTGTTCTGATTGGAATTATTCTGGCTCTAACCGCTTTTTTTCTAGCCTTTGAATCCAAAGGACTTCTAATCGGAGAGACCGCTGACCCTGAAATAAATCAATATGTAAATGACATTTGCGTGGAGCATTCTTCGATCAAATGCGTCAATGAGGTTCTAACCATGCATATGGGGGCTAATTATATTCTGTTAAATTTAAGCCTTGATTTTCATGATGAGCTAACCGCTGGAAAAGTTGAAAGCACGATTACAGAACTTGAAAATAAAATCAAAGCAAAGCACCCCTCTATAAAAAGAATTTTTATTGAAGCTCAAGGTCATAATGAGCATTTAAAAAACTCAGAACCTTATTCTCCTCCCCCTTGAGTGAGCCATAAAAAAGCCCCATGATTAAAATTATGCGGCTTTTTTATTGTTCTCGTGATCTAAAAATGTTACCCATGAGTAAGTTTAGTAGTATTTCGTTTGGAGACCTTAATGTCAAAGAAGTTAAATCAACAAGAAATCCTTGAGCAATTAGAGGAAAAAAGAAAATCTGCCCGCACTGGCGGCGGCGAGAGACGCATAGCTGCCCAGCATGCAAAAGGCAAATTAACCGCCCGTGAGCGCATAGAGGTCTTGCTTGATCCCAATAGTTTCGAAGAATATGATATGTTCAAAGAACATCGCTGCACTGATTTTGACATGGATAAACAAATCATTGCAGGGGACGGCGTTATCATTGGATCGGGAACAATTAATGGCAGGCTGGTTTTTTTATACGCACAGGATTTCACTGTTTTTGGCGGCTCTTTATCAGAAGCCCATGCGGAGAAAATCTGTAAGATTATGAAAATGGCACTGACTGCCCGCGCGCCGATTATTGGACTTAATGATTCTGGCGGCGCAAGGATTCAAGAAGGCGTTGCGGCTCTAGGCGGATATGCTGATGTGTTTCAGCTTAACGTTCTGGCATCGGGCGTTATTCCGCAAATATCTGTGATTATGGGGCCCTGCGCTGGGGGAGCGGTTTATTCTCCTGCTATTACTGATTTTATTGTCATGGTTAAAGATAGCAGCTTTATGTTTGTTACGGGCCCTGACGTTGTAAAGACGGTGACCAATGAAGTGGTTAGCGCAGAAGAGCTTGGCGGAGCGGTCACCCATACTGTTAAATCTGGCGTGGCTGACCTTGCCTTTGATAATGATGTTGAAGCTTTGGAAGAAGTGCGCCGCCTTGTTGATTTTCTGCCCCTTCATAATAAAGCTGAAATTCCAAGCAGACAAAATTTTGATGATCCTATGCGGGATCAATTTTCTCTTGATACTCTTGTGCCTGAAAATCCGAATAAGCCCTATGATATGCATGAGCTTATTCAAAAAACTGTTGATGAAGGCGATTTTTATGAAATTCAGCCTGACTTTGCAAAAAATATCATTGTTGGATTTGGGCGCATTGACGGTAAGACGGTAGGGTTTGTTGCAAATCAGCCTATGGTTCTTGCTGGCTGTCTTGATGTTGATTCTTCCAAAAAAGCAGCAAGATTTGTGCGTTTTTGTGATTGCTTCTCTATCCCTATCGTCACTTTTGTTGATGTGCCGGGTTTCTTACCCGGAACGTCACAGGAATATGGCGGCGTGATTAAACACGGCGCAAAGCTGCTTTTTGCTTATGGCGAGGCAACCGTGCCTAAAATTACCATTATCACCCGAAAAGCTTATGGCGGCGCATATGATGTTATGGCTTCGAAACATTTACGGGGTGATCTTAATTTTGCATGGCCAACGGCTGAAATCGCTGTCATGGGCGCATCTGGCGCAGTGGAAATTATATTCCGTACTGATATTGGTGATGATGAAAAAATCAAGCAGCGCACAGATGAATATGCAGCAAAATTTGCAAGTCCCTTCATTGCTGCGAAGCGGGGTTATATTGATGATGTCATTATGCCCCATGCCACAAGACGGCGCATTGTACGGGGTCTGAAAATGCTCCGCCATAAAGAGCTAACGAACCCATGGAAAAAACATGACAATATCCCACTATAAAAAAATTGGAGCTTAAGATGTTTACGAAAATCTTAATTGCGAACCGTGGTGAAATTGCTTGCCGCATTATTAAAACTGCTCAATCAATGGGCATTAAAACCGTTGCGGTTTATTCAGAGGCTGATGAAGATGCGCTTCATGTAAAAATGGCTGATGAGAAAGTCTTTATTGGAAATTCTCCTGCGGCAGAAAGTTATCTTATCGCCGATAAAATAGTTGATGCTGCCCTTAAAACAGGCTCGCAAGCTATTCACCCTGGTTATGGGTTTTTGTCCGAGAATGCTGCTTTTTGCAAGCGTCTAAAAGCGGAAAATATCACCTTCATTGGTCCGGGCATTAAAGCGATTGCAGCCATGGGTGATAAGATAGAATCCAAAAAAATGGCGGAAAAAGCGGGGGTCAATGTTATTCCCGGTTATACCGCTGAAATTAAAGATGCTGATGAAGCCGTAAAAATTTCTAATGACGTTGGCTATCCTGTGATGATTAAAGCATCTGCAGGCGGCGGCGGTAAAGGCATGCGGGTTGCTTATAATTCTGACGAAGCTTTCGAGGGCTTTAATTCTGCTCGTCATGAAGCTATTTCTAGTTTTGGGGACGATAGAATTTTTGTTGAAAAATTTATTGAAGACCCTCGCCATATTGAAATTCAAGTTCTAGGCGATTCTCATGGTTCTGTAATCTATCTTGCAGAAAGAGACTGTTCTGTACAGCGGCGGCATCAAAAAGTAATAGAAGAAGCCCCAAGCTCTCTGCTTGATGATAAAACCCGTAAAGCCATGGGCGAACAGGCTATTCTTCTTGCAAAAACGGTAGATTACCAATCCGCTGGAACAGTAGAATTTATTGTCGATAAAAACCGTAATTTTTACTTCCTTGAAATGAATACAAGATTACAGGTCGAGCATCCTGTAACCGAATATATCACAGGCATTGACCTTGTTGAACAAATGATCCGCATTGCGGCGGGGGAAAAATTAGCTATTAGCCAAGATGATGTAAAAATTACAGGCTGGGCGATGGAAGCACGCATTTACGCAGAAGACCCTGTTAAAGGATTCCTTCCTGCGGTAGGGCGTGTAAAAAACTACATTCAACCAGAAGAAAATGACAATGTCCGCATAGATACAGGGATTTATGAAGGAGCAGAAATTAGCATATTTTATGATCCCATGATTGCGAAACTGATCACATACGGCAAAGACAGGGACCAAGCCCTTAAATTTATGCTAAGCGCGCTTGATAATTATTATATTGAAGGCCTGTCCCACAATATGAATTTTTTATCTGACGTTTTAAAATCAGAAAAATTTAGATCAGCAAATGTAACCACTAATTTCATTGCCGAAGAATATCCAAATGGCTTTAAAGGAGCGAATTTAAGCCGCTCTGAAAAAGAGAGTATGATTGCTGCCGCCATTACCGCTCATGCCTGCCATGTGGGGCAGCAGACCACGGTTACGGGGCAGATGTCTTCCCATGCGATTAATTTTGGTAATCAATGGGTCGCTACTATAAAAGATGGGGCAGGTGAAGAGGAAGAATTTAAAACTGATTTTTTTGTGACTAATGAGGGCTGCGCTGTTACTTTCAATGGTCAAAATTTTGAAATTGAAACAAGCTGGGTTCTAGGAAAGTCTTTATTCCTCTCGAAAATTAATGGTCAAGAAATGACCTTTAAAATTAAAAAAATAACGAGCGGCTACATTCTAACCCATGGGGGCTGCGAGCTAAAAATTATAATATCTAACGCCCGTATTGCTACGCTGCGTAAATTAATGCCTGAAAAAATTGCGCCCGATATGTCAAAATATCTGATCTGCCCTATGCCGGGGCTGTTGGTATCTATGGAAGTATCCGAAGGCGAGCAGGTAAAAGCAGGGCAAGTTCTTTGCATTATTGAAGCGATGAAAATGGAAAATATCTTAAAAGCAGAAAAAGATTTAACCATCAAAAAAGTAAATGCCGCCTCGGGTGACAGCCTCTGCGTTGATGAAATTATTATTGAATTTGAAGAATGAATAAAAAAAGATAAAGGCGGTTTTAAAGTAAGTTATAGAAAGTAAATGAGCATTCTAGTTCTTTTTTAAGCTCGCTTTTTCGCATTTCTGCTTCCTCATCTTTGCCCCATTGGTCTGATTGATAGTTTTCATCAAGATGCCCTGCGTCCCACGCATCTTCTAACGTGATATTGCCGCCAATCATATTTAGAGCAATAGTGACCGAACCTGTGACTGTGACCATGCCGTAAAAACAGGTCAAGCGGTAGCTTTCTAGTGCCTCGGTAATGCTGCGGATTTTTGCTATTTCAGCTTTATTTTGCTCTATATGCACAATGCCCGTTATGACATGAAGCCTTATATCATGCTGTGATGCGAGCCATGAAAGCAGAGGATTCCAGATTTTATCTTGCAAGCGGACTAAATCGCTTGGAAAGTCCGCACGGTAGCAAATTTGGTCGTTCCCAGCATAATGGCAAAGCTCATCGATTAAAGCGGTGCGTCTTTTTTCCACACGGTCTGCCGCTGTATTGGCAAGCTTTGTATAGGGCATGGAAAAAATGTCAATTTCTTCTTTTTGCGCTTCCCATTCGGCTTTTATGATTTCTGCAATCTTTAGCGTTGGGATCAGAAGAATGTCTTTTAACGGCGTTTTTATAGCCCGCCCGTCCAGTTTAATAATGAAGGCATTATCTTGTTTGGAAATTGTAACTTCTTTATAAAAACGCTTCACCTAGCCCTCCAAAATTTCTAGTAATTCTGAGATATGATTTATAATATAATCTGCGCCAGAAGTCCTTAGTTCAGAGACCTCATGATAGCCCCATGATACCCCCACAGATTTCACCCCCGCATTTTTTGCCATATCAATATCAAAAACAGTATCGCCGATCATATAAATATTTTCAGCCCGAACGCCCGTGTCTTTTAGCGCAGCATAGATCATCGCAGGGTCGGGCTTTCCTGCGCCGCAGTCCGCAGTATTGAGCGTTACAAAAAGACCCTCAAGCTTATTATTCTTAATCGTATGTTTTAGCCCCCGCATGGACTTTCCTGTTGCAACCCCCAGCAAATACCCTTTTTCCTTTAAAAGATGGAGCATTTCCCGAACCCCTTCATAGAGCGGCTCATTTTGATCAGGTAAAGAGCGAAGATGGATAAAATGCTCTGTGAAATGATCTTTAATTTCTTCATATTTTTCAGGCGATAAAGCAGGAAATACAGCCTCTATCGCTTGATATAAAGAAAGCCCGACAATCCGCCGTGTTTTTTCATCACCAGGATATTCAAGCCCCGCTTTTTCGCTTGCCGCTTTCATGGCGGAAACAATCATATGTTGCCCATCGACAAGCGTGCCGTCACAATCAAAAAGAATAAGCTTTAAATCATTCATCAAAAATTATTTCCTAAAATTTAAATCTCAAAAGGATTTGAATTATCATTATAATCAAATCCAAACATGTCCCAGCTCTCTTTCATATGACGGGGAAGATCTGCTTTGACAGATAATATTCCGCCATCTGGATGCTCAATTTCTAATGTACGGGCATGTAGGTGAAGTTTTTTGCTGATCGTACCGTCTAGAAAAGCTTCTTTTGCGCCGTATTTACCGTCTCCCACAATCGGCGTTTCAAGCAGCGTGGCATGAACTCGGATTTGGTGAGTGCGTCCTGTTATCGGCTTAAACGCCAGCCAAGTGACCGTATCCGATGCACTATCCATAACGGCAAAATCTGTTTCCGCATGTTTCCCTTTATCCGAAACCATCATTTTTTCGCCGCCCCGATGAGATTCTTTATCCAAAGCTGCACGCACAGTACCGTCCTGCTGGTTTGGCTTGCCCATCACAAGAGCCCAATATATTTTCTGGGTTGTGCGAGCTCTGAATGATGCAGTAAGAGACCTTGCAGCGGCAGAAGTCCTTGCGATGACGAGTATTCCGCTGGTGTCTTTATCTAGCCTATGAACAAGTTTAGGTTTTTCATCATGATCCCCCCGCAGGCAGTTCAAAAGCCCGTCGATATGGCGCAGCGTTTTTGTACCGCCCTGCACCGCAAGCCCTGGTAATTTATTAAGCACAATAACGCTATCATCTTGATAGATCACCATTTCACGCATGAAAGTTACATCAGCGGGCTTTATAATAATATCTCGGTTTACGGGGTTTGATTGTGATGTCTCATCCTTACCCAAAGGAGGCAGGCGAATTTCCATGCCTGCTGTAAGGCGAAAATTTGCTTTTGTTCTTTTGCCATCAACCCTGACATCCCCTTTGCGAAGGATTTTTGAAAAACGGCTATAGGTTAGTCCTGGGAAGTGGGTTTTAAACCATTTATCAACCCGCCATCCATCTTCATTGTTATGTACATTTCTGCGGCTAACACCTGCCATAGTAACTTTACCTTTATATTATGCTTTTATAACTTTGGCTTTTTAAATAAAATTTTTGCCGATCCATAGCCCTGCGAATAATGAGACCATACCCAGTAGAAGCGAGCCGAATGCATAGATTGCAGCGGTAGTAAACTCATTTCGCTGTAACATCAAGCCAATTTCCAATGTAAAGGCAGAAAAAGTTGTGAATCCGCCCAAAATTCCGACCACAAGAAAAGCCTGCCACTGCATATTAGCATTTATTTTCGTCGCAAACATCGCCACCAGAAAGCCAATGAGGAAAGAGCCTGCTATATTCACCGTTAAAGTTGCCCATGGAAAGCCCGTTCCCATAATTTTTACCATAAGCCGCCCGACTAAAAACCGCCCCACCGCACCGAGCGCGCCGCCCAATGCTACCGCTGCTAGAATATTCATTTATGAGAAGCTCCTTGAAATCTTGCTTTTCTTTATAGATCACATGCCACAAAATAAGATTTTTAGCAAGGTGCTACCATAAGCTCTAAAAAAATCTTTCTAATTCTTATAGCAGAGCCTATAATATTTATGGGGCAATAAAAGCCCAAGTTTAAAGCCCAAGTTTAAAGAAAGAATAATATTCATGTTGGATTTTACTAATCCATTAGTCTTGCTCATAGTTCTTCCCTTGGTATTAAGCATTTCGGGGCAGCTTATCATTCGGTTTTTCTTTGGCGAGGGGCTGGGCTCTATTCTTGCCAATAGCGCTGTTATTATCTCTTTTATCGTTACTCTCATAATCCATACGGGCATAAAGCTCTCATTTGAAATTGTAACCCTGCCTGAAAAAATTTTTGCTCTTATTAGTCTTTCTTTCCTTCTGGGGCTTTTTGCTGATAAATTTCCCCACAGTGATAAAATCTCACATTATTCTCAAATAACCTTGCTTATTTTTGCTCTTTTTTGGATCTTTACAGATACGAACAGATTGCCTTTAGGACAAGATGGTTTAAATTCTCTAGCTATTTTAACCGTTCTTGGCGTGATTTTCTTTCACCAAAATAATGACGCTAAAGACACACAGCTTCTTGCGGCAAAGAATTTATTCTCATTTGCTCTTGGGGTTTTTGCTCTTTCCTATATCTCTGGCATTACCGTGATTAATAATATGGTGATTATATATTTAAGCTCTGCCGCTGGCTTTTTAATTATAAATTTATTTAAAAACCATTTCCCCTTTGGCGCATCGGCGATCTATCCTTCTTTTATATTGCTCTTTTTATTAAGCTCAGAGCTTTATAATATCAATAATGCTCTGCTCATTCCGCTGCTTATTCTCAGCAGCTGTTTTTTTACTCAAGATATTTTGCAAAAATATACAGATCGCTTTGACCCTCTTATTTTAAATTTAGCACCTGTTTTAATTTCTGCGCTCGCCGCCTTCATTATGCTCTAAATTTTAACAATAATTTTGCCGATAGATTTTCTTTCTTTTAAAAGAGAGATCGCCTTTGCAGTGTCTTTAAGATCATAAACCGCTCCAATATGAGGTGAAATTTTGCCTTCTGCGTACCATTTAAAAAGCGTTTTTGCAGATTGTTTTAGAATTTCATTTTTATAATTTTTATAAATCCCCCAATAAAACCCTATCAGTTCAATGTTTTTTACGAGTAAATAATTTGCTTTAATATCGGGCAGTCTCCCCCCTGCAAAGCCGATAATCATAATGCGTCCTTCTGGCGCAGTCCCCCGAAAAGCTTGTTCGAATATATCGCCGCCTACAGGATCAAATACAAGATCAGCCCCTCTGCCGCCTGTGATTTTTTTTAACGCATCTGTTAGATTTTCTTTTTCATAATTAATGACATAATCCGCCCCCTTGCTTTTTGCTATGGCTAATTTTTCATCTGTACTTGCCGCCGCTATAACCTTCGCGCCCATAAGCTTACCTATTTCCACCGCTGTTAGACCAACGCCGCCCCCTGCTCCTGTAACAAGAAGCCATTCATCTTTTTGCAGCCTGCCCCTTACCGCCAGCGCAACATGAGCGGTACTGTAAGCAATCACAAAAGCTGCCGCATGAGTTTCTGGCATTTCATTTGGAACTTTAATCAGAACCTTCGCAGGACAGGTTACTTTTTCAGCATAGCCGCCCCAATTGGTTAACGCCTGAACCTTGTCTCCTACGCTCCAGCCTTTAACATCTTCGCCAATGCAAGAAATTCTGCCGCATATTTCAAGCCCTGGGGAAAAGGGTAAATCTGGCTTGACCTGATATATCCCCTCAACCATTAAAGAATCGGCAAAATTAACGGCGCAGGCTTTTACATCAATAACCACCCCATCTTTTAAACATATAGGATCATTAACCTCTTGAAGTTTAATGTCTTCTAGTGATCCTAGTTTATTAACGACTATTGCTTTCATATGGCTAAACTCTTTGTTTTTTAGAAGCTTTTAAGGGCGAACATCTTACATAATAAATTCTCATAGACAAATCAAGATTAGGAGCTATACTGCGCCAAAATTTGTATCCCTAAAGTGCTTAAGGGACACGCTCATTAATCTCTCTTTAGGTATTCATTATGTCCTTACGTAATATTGCAATTATTGCCCATGTTGACCATGGAAAAACAACCCTTGTTGATACAATGTTCCGCCAAAGCGGTCTTTTTCGTGAAAATGAACGTATTGAAGAGCGGGCTATGGACAGCGGCGATCTTGAAAAAGAACGGGGCATTACTATTCTTGCCAAATGTACGTCTGTTGAATGGAACGGTACAAGGATTAATATTGTTGACACGCCTGGTCATGCTGACTTTGGCGGTGAGGTTGAACGTATTTTAAGCATGGTCGACGGCGTTATCTTGCTTGTCGATGCCGCTGAAGGTCCAATGCCCCAAACTAAATTTGTAACGAATAAAGCTCTCGCTCTTGGTCTTCGCCCTATTGTGGTTGTCAATAAAGTTGACAAAGCAGACGGGCGGCCAAATGAGGTTCATGATGAAGCATTTGACCTTTTTGCTAATCTTGGTGCAAGTGATGATCAACTTGATTTCCCTATTCTTTGGGCTTCTGGGCGTAATGGTTGGTGCGATAATGAACTGGACGGTGAGCGTAAAGATCTTTCGGATCTTTTTGAAAAAATCATTGAATATTATGACGAACCTTCTGTTGCAACGCCTGAAAATCAAGCGAAGCCTTTTTCAATGCTTGCAACGCTTCTTGACCGTGATAATTTCATGGGACGTATTATTACGGGACGGATAGAATCTGGTACGATTAAAATTAATGACCAAATTAAAGTGATTAATTCTGATGGAAAAACCGTTGAAACAGGGCGGGCGACTAAAATCCTCTCGTTCCATGGTCTTCAGCGCGTTCCTGTGGAAATCGCAAAAGCAGGTGATATTATCTGTATTGCAGGAATGTCTGTGGGAACGGTGGCGGATACTTTTTGTCATATAGACCATGATGAGCCAATTCAAGCCCAACCGATTGATCCGCCTACTCTGTCTATGACATTTTCTGTGAATGATTCTCCGCTTGCCGGGCGTGAAGGGGATAAAGTAACCTCCCGCATGATCCGTGACCGCCTTGGACGTGAACAAGAAGGTAACGTGGCGATTAAAATCTCTGAAAGTGATAGTAAGGATAGCTTTGTTGTATCAGGCAGGGGCGAATTGCAACTTGGCGTTCTGATTGAAACAATGCGCCGTGAAGGATTCGAGCTTTCGATTTCTCGCCCTAAAGTGCTTTATAGAACATGCCCAGATACAGGCGCAAAGTTAGAGCCTTATGAAGAAGCTGTCATTGATGTTGATGATGAATATTCTGGCGCAGTTGTTGAGAAAATGAGCCTGCGTAAAGGCGAAATGACAGATATGCGCCCTTCTGGCGTTGGTAAAACCCGTATTACGTTTCTAGCCCCGTCCCGCGGTCTTATTGGCTATCATGGTGAGTTTTTAACCGATACCCGAGGCACAGGCATTATGAATAGAACATATCATTCTTATAGGGCTTTTAAAGGGGCTATCCAAGGGCGGCGGGCGGGCGTTTTGATTTCTATGGGACAGGGTAAGGCTGTTGCTTATGCTTTGTTTAACCTTGAAGACCGAGGAAAAATGCTGGTCAAGCCGCAGACTGAAATTTATGAAGGTATGATTATTGGTGAACATAACCGTGAAAATGATCTTGATGTAAATATCCTTAAAGGAAAGCAGCTTACCAACGTGCGGGCTTCTGGTAAGGACGATGCGATTAAACTCACCACGCCGATGAAATTATCGTTAGAGCAAGCAATTGCCTATATTGATGATGATGAATTGGTTGAAGTTACGCCGCTTAATGTTCGTCTGCGTAAATTATATCTTACGGCAAATGACCGTAAAAAATATAAAAGAGCTCAGCCCAAGTAAAAAGGCTGAATAAATACCTCTATGCTTCAGAGGTATTTATTTATCGCTATTAATCTTACGTTAAGCATCAGCTCATATAATAAGCTCATTATTTTGTTAATAGGAGCAATAAGATGACACATTTTCTTATCAGTGAAGAAAATCCAAACGGTCTAAAGTTAGAGCAAATATTAAGCGAAATTCGCAATGATATTATTCACCGTGCGACAAGAATCATGGAAGATGGGCGCAGTGAAGCGCAGCATGTTTTAGATAATAATATTAAGATTTTAAACTTCTTAAATCAATCTATCGCTCTTGCAGAGGATAGCTCTCAAAAGCTTGAAAAAAGTTTTGGTAAATCATCTGATGGAAGCCCCCGTATAGGCAGTTAGGCAGAAATCCAAAATTAATAATCTTTATTGAACTTGAATAAATTTCTAAATTATAATATTCAAAGCATAAGCTTATATTGATGAAATTGGGATATATTTATGCATGATAAAAATTTTAAAGAATATTGCGAGTTCATGCATGTTTTAGCAGATGCCGCTGCCAAAGTTACCCTTCCCCATTTTCGAAAAAATATCCAAACAACAAATAAAGGCCCAAAATTAAATAGTGATTTTGATCCTGTGACAATTGCCGATAAAGATGCTGAAAAAGCTATCCGCACACTTATTAAGCAAAAATACCCTGACCATGATATTCTGGGCGAAGAAGGCGGCGAAGAAATCAATGCCCCTCATAAAAACTGGACGGAAAGATTTAAATGGGTCATTGATCCTATTGATGGGACAAGATCATATATCACAGGCATTCCTCTTTGGGGGACGCTCATCGCTCTGCATGACGGCGAAAGAGTACAAGTAGGAATGCTGGATCAGCCCTATTTAAAAGAACGCTATATCGGCACAAGACGACATAGCACATTAAATGGTCAGAAAATTAACACCAGTACTTGTGAAAATTTATCAGATGCTATTATCTCAACCACCTGCCCCTTGCAGTTTTTTGCAAGCCCTGATGACCGTAAAGCCTTTGAAAGAGTCGCGGCAAAAGTAAAATTAATGAGAAACGGCTATGACTGCTATGCCTATGTGATGCTCGCATCGGGTCATATGGACATCGTGATTGAAAGCGGGCTTGAGCCTTATGATATTCAAGCTTTGATTCCGATTATTAAAGGTGCAGGCGGCGTGATTACCAATTGGCAAGGCGGTCCTGCAGATCAGGGCGGTCAAGTCATTGCTGCGGCAACGGAAAAACTTCACGCCCAAGCTTTAAAAATATTAAATATGAAAGAAAATAATAGCGTTTAAAATTTAAGCTTTTTAAAGAGATTCTTTAATATTGTTATCAAAAAAAACTTCGATATGAAGCCATAATTTTTCTCGGATTGAGTCCGTTTCTCGGTAAATCTCATGCCTTGCGCCCTTAATTGTAGCCAGTTCTGCATTGCTTAAATTTTCAATTATTTTTTCTGTTTTTCTATTATCAACAACTTTTTCTTCTTCTGCTAAAAGAAAAAGAAGGGGGGTTTTAATCTCCGCTGCATATTCAGGCTCTTTGGTCAAATCCAAACTTTTTAAAGCTGCCCTTACCCACTGAAATGTAACGCCGCCCACATATAGCTTTGGCTGAGCTTTTAATATCCTTGCCTCTCTTTCATAACGTTCTTTATCATGGGTAAGATCAAGGCGGGATAATGAACGCTGCAAAGCGGTTTTATTCTCAGTCTGTCCAAAAGCAAAAAACTGCGAAAATCCTATAAAAGAAAGCATAGCCACAAGATATTTAATAAAAAATTTGAAAAATATATTTGGAAATTTAAAACCAAGCAAAGGCCCCATTAAAATAGCGGCATCAATAGTATCTGGATAATCATGAAAATAACGAAATGCAATATTCCCGCCCATAGAATGAGCCACTAAATATAAAGGCGTATTATCGTTATTTTCTAATCGCCTTTCTATGATCTTCTGAATAATATAAGCTAAATCTTGGACGAAATGATCAAAATCTTGAATATGGTTTTTCTTAGGATTATCTAACGGGCGATCAGAAAGACCCTGCCCTCTATGGTCATAAGCATAAATATCATAGCCCCTATCCATAAAATCCCCAATAAATTCACCATGTTTTTCCATAAATTCACGGCGGCCATTGACAAGAATGACGGCCGCTTTTTTATCAGAGGAAGATGTCTTCCAAAAGCCCATCCGTAATTTTACACCGTCCTTCATCCGTAAATATTCAATTCGCCCACCGCGGGGTAAATCAGGGAAATTTCCACCTGTTAGGTTCTTCTTTGTTTTTAGGTGCTGCAAGCGTTTAATCCACAAATATAAAAGGTTTCATATTAATTACTTAAATATGAAACCTTTTATATCATTTGATCTTTTCAATTCAATTAATAAGAGAATTAAAATAATATATTCTAAAAAATACTCTATCTAGAAATTCTTAAGGCAGATAAATCATTCGCAATCTTAGTAAAAACCTTTTGTAATGTTGCTTTATCTGGCGCAGAAAAATAATGCTTCTGACTTGTTGCTATCTCTTCAAGAAGCGTTTGCAAAACACCTGAATTATTTGCAAACTGAATTGTATAGATTATTACATTATCATCTTTAATACGCTGCGCTACATCTTTTGATCTTTGATCTCTATTCTTATCAACAGCGCTATTATAAGCATCACCTACCCTCGCCTCATTTTTACCATCTGTAAGTAAAATAATAACAGAATTAACTTTTCTATTTGCCACCGGCACAGAAGCCTGATTAAAAGGCGCACCCGATGTAATAGCGCGCCATGACCATACAAGACCTTGCGGGATATTTGTTGCCCCGACGGTATGTGTAAGACCATCAATAGCACTAATAATAGTAGATTTTTTATGCTGCATTTTTGTAATCCCCTGATTCAAGCAAGGTACACAATCTTCGCCGTTGTCATGTTTTATTCTATATCCCTTTGTTGGCTTATTCGGCCAATATTCTTTAAGGTTCTTAGGATTAAACTTTATTTTATTTGAATGAATTTCTGGGTTTCTTAAAAGGTTTAGCTTACAATGCTTGCCTTGAATTTCTGTTTCCTCATCATTCATAGGATACCAGCCAACCCAATGTTTCCCATTTTTACGTATAGAACCTTTTTCCATATCAGCTGCATTACTTTCTGCAATAGCATCATCTGCTTTTTCATCACTGCCTGAAAATGCCCAAGCATTTTCTTTTGCATAGCGAGCATAAACGCAGCCTTTCCAACCCTTTAAGGGTTCTGCAAGCAAGGGGACAGAAGGCGCATTATGCGCATAAAAAACATCAGAAAATTTAGCCCGATAATTTTGCAAAACATTTACAGGTTCAGGTGTCCCTCCAGAAAATTTTTGTTCAAATCCCCTATGGGCATATTTTTTATGCCCTTCATTATTCCAAACCCTCGTGTATTTATAATATCTTCCATCATAAGTGTAATTCGCCTCAAGATATGGGTTGGTTGCCTCACCATCAGTTAAAGTAGTAACTGTTAGCAAGCTATTATCATTTAACACCGTTGTTCCATTAGCTGCAAATCCATATTTAGTGCCATTATCAGTAATATTTACAGATCCAGACCAAGGGACAAGACCAATCTTTAACAAAGGGTTTACAGCATTACTACCGAAAAGGATATTAACAAGGTTTTTCGCAGCATCACGAGCGATTTTAACTTTTAGTGGTCCAGTAGAGCCACTACCGCCAAGAGGGTATCCCATTGACCCTGACATATCTATCGCAAGAATAATATCAAGCTGCACGTCTTCTCTAACAACCTCTGTATAGCTTTCCACTGTAATAGGAGTATCAGTGAAAATGCTCATCAATAATGTTGGAACTTCTGCTGTGGCCTTAACTCTTAGGGTTGATTCATCTGCCTCATGAATATGTCCTGATACTAATACCTTCTCATCTTTATCAAGTTCGACTATTGCAGAAACAGTTGCGCCCATTAATTTATCTTTAATATTAGCCTTAAAATATTTCTGAATAATCTTTTCATGAACATCTTTTTCAAATAATGATCTTCCCCCCGCAAGAGCCGCAGCGTCAAGCGCATCTCCTAAACGAGATTTCACAATATAAGCACGGGTTAAATCCGTAGCAAAACCAAAAACACCAATAATAGGAATAAGAGAAAAACCAATCAATAAAGCAGATGCTCCCCTATTATCATGCCTTAAGCGTTTGAAAAAATCTTTAAAATTTATTATTTGGGTCGCCCATATAGAAATATTACTCATTAACTTTACAAACTTTATTTATTATACTTTTAAGAATTAAAAATCATTATATCACAAAGACATTATATCACAAAGACATTAAAGTTCCTTAAATTAAAAATAATAAATATCTATTCCCATAAACTTATAGATTATACTTGACCTATAGGGTAGCTTACCCTCTATTAAAGTGATATAAAATCCAAATAATCCACTTCATATAAAGGTATAAAAATGGAAAATTTAACTTAAAGTAATTATATTGATGGTGATTAAAGTGATCGGCGTTTCAGCTAACTTGCAATTGTCTCATCATGCTTGGTGCAGCACTGACCCTAAAGACAGCGGCATTAAATACGGCGGCATTGGCGCAGTTAATTTTCCTCTTGTTGCTGACCTAACTAAAAAACAATGTTAAAAACACCCAAAGGCTTAAATATAATGTCGAGTGAGAATAAAGTAACAGAACATAAAACTAAACTATTGATTATCGGTTCTGGTCCTGCGGGCTATACCGCTGCGATTTATGCTGCGCGCGCTAATTTAGATCCTATCATTGTGCAGGGCAGCGAGCCTGGTGGTCAATTAACGATCACAACTGACGTTGAAAATTACCCTGGATTTGCCGAGGCTATTCAAGGTCCTTGGCTAATGGAACAAATGGAAGCGCAGGCGCGCAACGTTAATGTAAAAATCATTACAGACCATATTGAAGCTGTTGATTTTTCAAAGCGTCCCTTTGTCTGTAAAGGCGTAGGCGGTGATTATTATGTTGGTGATACTGTTATTATTGCAACGGGCGCACAGGCACGCTGGCTAGGGCTTCCCTCAGAAGATGAATTCCAAGGACGGGGCGTATCAGCCTGCGCCACATGTGATGGTTTTTTCTACCGAGGTAAAGAAGTTATGGTTGTCGGCGGCGGCAATACGGCTGTTGAAGAAGCTATATTCCTTACTAATTTTGCCTCGAAAGTTACCCTTGTTCATAGACGTGACAGCCTGCGCAGTGAAAAAATACTGCAAGATAGATTATTTTCTAATGATAAGATTGAGGTCATTTGGGATCACCAAGTAGAGGAAATTCTAGGCGATGATGCTGGCGTAATCGCCGCCCGAATAGAAAATGTAAAAACAGGGAAAATGACAGAAATTCCAATTCATGGTATATTCATTGCCATTGGTCATTCTCCTGCAACTTCGCTCTTTAAAGGTCAAGTTGAACTGGACGATCACGGCTACGTTATTACCGCTCCCGATAGCACTGCTACAAATGTTAAAGGCATCTTTGCCGCTGGGGACGTTAAAGATAAAATCTACCGCCAAGCTGTTACGGCGGCTGGAATGGGCTGTATGGCCGCGCTTGAAATTGAACGTCTTCTTGGGGAAGAAGAATAATTCTTGAATGGCAGATGAGATGAGATGAATTAAATTAAGATAGGATAAATATGGATTGGGATAAATTACGGATTTTCCATATCGTTGCTTCTGCGGGAAGCTTTACCCATGCAGGCGAAGTGCTTGGGCTTAGCCAAAGTTCCGTCAGCCGTCAAATTCGCTCATTAGAAGACAGTCTTAGCACCCCTTTATTTAACCGTCATGCACGGGGACTTATCCTTACGGACGAGGGAGAAACTCTTTTTAAAACGGCGGAAGAAGTTGTATCTAAAATTCATGTGACAGAACAATCTCTTTTGGAAGGCACAAACATTCCCAGAGGCGTTCTTAAAATTACAACGACACAATCTTTTGGTTCAACTTGGATGATGAACCATATTAAACATTTCATTGACCAATATCCTGAGGTAAGGCCTCAGCTTCTCGTATCTGACCAAGAACTTGATCTTACAGTGCGGCAAGCCGATGTGGCGATCCGCTTTCATCCCTCCACTCAGCTCGACCATATTCAGAGAAAAGTTGGCACTTTCCACCATCATCTTTATGCCTCACCCGAATATATCATGCGCAAGGGAAAGCCCAAACAGGCCTCTGACCTTGACCATCATGATTTAATTACTTATGGCGATGTTCCCTCTATTCCTATTCGTGATATCGACTGGGTTCTTAGCGCAGGCACAGATAAACCTCGCCAAGCCATTATGAAAATCAATAGCATTTACGGCGTGTTACAAGCGGTAAAATCTGGCGTTGGCATTGCTGCCCTCCCTGATTATCTTGTGCAAGGCTCGACCAATGTGGTTAGAGTCCTGAAAGATTATCATGGACCCGAATTTGATGCTTTTCTCGTATATACATCTGAAATGCGGGGATCAAAACGTATTCAAGCTTTCAAACAATTTATTATTGAGAATTTCCGTAGCGCAAAATTTTAGACATAGAAAAATTTCAATAACTTAAAATAAGATGACAATTAAAAATAAAATTAATAAAAAGAAAATCAGGGTTAAAATGTGGCGTATTGCCATTCCTGCTATCTTTGCTAATATTTCCATTCCCCTTCTTGGTCTTGCCGATACTTATATTATGGGGCATTTACCCAGCGCGAAATACCTTGCCGCCGTCACTATTGGAGCAATGGTTGCTAGCCTTATTCTCAATAGCTTTAACTTTCTTAGAATGGCGACTACAGGCTTTACAGCCCAAGCATTTGGGCGCAAAAATAATGATGAAATATCTCTTATATTTTTAAGAGCAAGCCTGACCGCCGTTATGATTGGCAGTGTTTTAATATTATTCCAATATCCCATTAGCTATCTCATTTATCTTTTGGGCAATGGGCAAACTGATATTAATAATTTAGCCTTAGAATATTTTAATATTAGGATTTGGGGAGCTCCCTTTACACTTGCCAATTTTGTTGCTGTGGGCTGGCTTTTAGGGCTTGGTAAGGCAAGGGAAGTTTTAATTATCCATCTCTTTCTTAATTTAAGCAATATTGCCCTTAACTTTCTGTTTGTTTTACATTTTAATATGACAGCCGATGGCGTTGCTCTTGGTACGGTGCTGGCAGAGATAATGTGCTTAATTCTCTCTTTATTCATGATCAGAACGAATAGTAAGAAATATATGAAGCGTAGCCTTTATCACCCTGACAGGCTTAGAATGATTTGGCAAAAATCTGCCTTTAAGAAATTCTTTTCTTTGAATTTTAATATTTTTATTCGCACCCTTTGCCTGACCTCAATCATGGCTTATTTTATCCATTTAGGCGGCAGGTTTGGAACAGAAATTTTAGCGGCTAATGCAATTTTAATGCATCTTCAAATGGTGACAAGTTTTGCCCTTGATGGTTTTGCTCAGGCGGCAGAAGTTCTGGTCGGCAAAGAAATTGGCAGGAAATCTCTTAAAAATCTTCGCTATAGCATTATGACTTCGAGCAAATGGGCGGTGATTTTTTCTTTTATAATTGCAATATCGCTCTATTTAGGAGAAAATCTCCTCATTCATGGATTAACCGATATTGAAGCCTTGCGTCCTGTAGCACATAAATATTATATTTGGGTGGTTTTCTTGCCGCTTATATCTGTGGCAAGCTTTCAACTAGATGGTATTTTTATTGGCGCAACACGGGGGCTAGAAATGCGAAATGGAATGATCATTTCCACTCTTTGTTTTATTATTGCAAGCACTTACGCTATAGAACAATGGCATAATCATGGATTATGGTTTAGTTACTCTATCTTTTTATTAATGAGAGGAATGACATTATTATACCATTATCCTAAAATAGAGAGAAGCATCAAAGAATAGCGCGCTTTGTTAAGAAAAAATATGTTTTGTAACCTCATTCATATGATGTACGACCAATCCACCAGCTCTTTGCAAGATTTTATCTTCGCCCCGCACACTGTAAGCCATAACCTCTATACCTGCCGAAACAGCAGCCCGAACGCCATAAATACTATCTTCTATAACAAGTGAGCGTGCAGGTTCTATTTCCATCTTTTCTGCTGCATATAGAAATAAATCAGGATAAGGTTTGCCGCGCGCTACTTCAGATACACTGAAAATATTTTTTTGAAAAAAAATATCAAGGCCGGTTACCTCTAAAGTTACTGCCATTTTATCATAGCTGCCACTTGATGCGACACAAAATTTGATCTCGTTCTCTTGCAATTCTTTAATAAGTGATTTTACCCCTGTCACAGATTTCAGCCCTTGTCTAAAAGCTGAAAATGTTTTGATTTGTAAGTTTTGCAAAAAATTTGGCTGAAATTTACTGCCCAATATTTTTTCAGCTTTTATAATAACCTCCGCCATTGAAAGACCAACAAAATGAGCGATAACTTCATTTAGCGTAAGAACAAGCCCTTCTTCATAAAATGCTTGGCGCAAAAGATCAGTAGCCAGAGGCTCGCTATCGACAAGCACTCCATCACAATCAAATATAACTAAATCAAAAGACATCAAAAATAATCCACTGATGCAATAAAAAGGTTAACATCTTCATTATTATCACTCATAGGTAAAACAAGCGCAGAATATTCAACATAATCTTTTTTCCCCCATAGCATTTTTTCTACTCGGCAATAAGGCTTTTTATTCCTCACAGCCCATTCAAACCTTTCTATCAAGCCTTTAATTGCAGGAGAACCATCAGAACTATACCCCTTTGGATCAAAACCTAGCTTTTGAACATTTTGAGTTCCCGCCAAACGCACTTGAAACCGCAAAGGATCATAAAATACATCTACAAGGTAAAGGCTAGACAGCACTCGTGGAATATCTACTGGATTAAATAATTTTCGAGAAGGCATTAAATTTTCACCTTTTAGATCAAGCCAATATTGATAAAGCTCTTGTTGTTTTTCTGATGATATATTCTCTAATAAAGGATATGTCTCTTCTTTTTTCATTCTAAAATTTGGCTCTTTAAAAATAATGATTTGCTAATAATATAATATTTAATCTCTCTTGATCATCAGAAAAAGGAAGCACGAGAGAGCTATATTTACGATAACCCTTTTTCAACCACCCCATAGTCGTGTGAACATAATAAGGTCTTTTATTTTGAACAATCCACTTGAACCGAGTAATAATTTTTTCTAAATGTTCAAGAGCCTTCCCTGAAGATTTTTTTTGATATTCATCTACCCATATGCCTGTAATATCTTTACCAGAAAGTTTTATATTTTCCGTCCCCCAAAGACGCACTTGAAACCGTAAAGGATCGTAAGTAACATTCATTAGAACCAACATAGATAATATATGAGGGATATCTAGTGGGTCAAAGTCCTTACGACTTGGAATTAATTTATTTCCTTTAATTTTAAGCCAATATTCATACAAATCTTTATGTAAATCTGTTGTAAACTCATCTGGATTAAAATCTGGATTAAAACTATCCGTCAAATTTTTAAACTTTCATAAATATAAATTTTTCTTCTCATTCTAAACATACATAAAAAAAGTCAATATTTAGTTTACAGAAATAATATTATCATGTTCTGATTAATTAGGTGCTTATTACCTGATAGAAGATTAATAGTAATGATTTGCGGTCAATAAAATATTTATTTTTTCCTGATCATCCGAGAAAGGTAAAACAAGAGAGCTATATTTATGACGGCCATTCTGCACCCAGTCCATATTACTTTTGACATAATAAGGTCTTTTATGTTCAATAATCCATCCAAACCGCTCTAGGATTTCTTTTGAAAGACCTAATTGTTGCTCATTACGTTCATGCTTATGGTCATTAACCCATATTCCAGTAATATCTTTACCAGAAAATTTAGCACTCTCTGTTCCCCAAAGGCGCACTTGAAAACGCAAAGGATCATAAGTAACATTAAGTAAAATTAACATAGATAATATATGAGGAATATCAGTTGGTTTAAAATCTCTGCGGCAAGGCATCAATTTATCGCCCTTAATTTTAAGCCAATATTCATATAAATCTTCATGTAAATCTGTTGTAAATTCATCTGGGTTAAAATCTGGATTAAACTCTGAATTAAAATCAATAGTCACATTCTTACTCTCTTCTACAATCAAACGTCCCTTAAAACTAGAGTCTATATATAAATAATCAATAATTATTTTACAATAATAGTTATTAAAATTCTAATTTATCAATCGATTTTTTTATTTTTTCACAAGCCATAATCAAGCTCCCCATAGAAGAAGCATAAGAAATCCTAAAATATCCCTTTAAACCAAAAGCTTGACCATAAACCAAGCAAATACCTGCATCCTCTAACAAATATTCACAAAGTTCTAAATCATTTTTAATGATCTGCCCTGACTGAGTTTTTTTACCCAGAATACCAGAGCAATTAGGGAAAACATAAAAACCTCCCTCAGGATTCAAACATGAGATATCCTCTATTTCATTTAATTTCTGCACAACATAATCACGGCGTTTTTTAAAAGATTCAGCTCTTGTTTTTAAAAATTTTTGATCCCCCTTTAAGGCAGAGGTAGCTGCTGCCTGCGATATAGAGCAAGGATTGGAGGTGCTTTGTGACTGTATTTTCCTCATGGCATCTATTAAAATTTTAGGCGCGCCAGCATATCCAATACGCCAGCCCGTCATTGCATAAGCTTTAGAGACTCCATTCATTGTAAGAACCCGTCCTTTAAGTTCGGGTTCAGCATCTGCTATCGTTGTGAACTTAAAATCATCAAAAATAATATGTTCATAAATATCATCAGACAAAACCCAAACATTAGGATATTTCAAAAGAATTTTTGCAAGAGATTTTATTTCATCATATGAATAGGCACAGCCAGACGGATTAGAAGGAGAATTTAAAAAAAGCCATTTTGTTCGCGGCGTTATAAGGGATTCTAACTTTTCTGGCGTTAATTTAAAATTTGTATCTTCGCTCGTTTCTGCAATAATAGGGCTGCCTCCGCAAAGCGTGACCATATCGGGGTAAGATACCCAATAAGGCGCAGGAATAATGACCTCATCACCCTGATCTAAAGTTGCCATAAGAGCATTAAAAATAATCTGCTTGCCCCCATTGCTCACCGTAATATTTTCAGGTAAAAAATCTAAATTATTATCTCTTTTAAATTTTGCGCAAATCGCCTGTTTTAATTCATATGTCCCATCAACCACAGTATATTTTGTCTGACCCTCTTCAATCGCTTTTATTGCGGCTTGTTTAATATGGTCAGGCGTATCAAAATCAGGCTCCCCTGCCCCAAGGCTAATAATATCCTTGCCGTTTTTTTTAAGTTCCGCCGTGCGTGTACTTAACGCAATGGTTGCCGATGGTTTTATTTGGCCTGTGGTTTTTGAAATAAAAGCTATTTGCAGAACTCCTTTTTCTATCAATATGAATTATAAAA
>JADGEY010000080.1 GCA_016744185.1 Emcibacteraceae bacterium
GTTTAGTTCCTGCTAAAGGGGCTGTTGCTGGCGGTGTGTCTGGCTATAAAGAATTACCAATGGATAATGACTATAATATCATTGGTCTTCCTCAGGATATAAAAGGCATCAGGAATGCCGATTTGATTTACAATACAAAGCGGCATAATTTATTTATCTCAGGTCATCAGGAACTTGATAAGTTAGGCGGGATTACACTTTATTTTGAATCAGGATATGCAAAGAGGATTACGACAACTCATGATCGCTCAGGTGTCTTTAATATTAGAGTCCTAGAGACGAATGATTTAAATCCTTGGAGCATTAATGCTGCTAATCAAAATATCAATATTATACCAAGTGACGTAATAGTAAATATTTTGAATAGATTTTTTAAAAATGTTGGACAAACTAAATTAGAGTCATTTCGTATTGTAACAGGTGCTAAAGGAATATTACCTTGGAGTGATTGGAGGTGGAATCTAGATTATCAATTCGGTCATTCTGTTGGCACGCTTACAAGGAGTTTTTTGCGTGCATCACGTGTTAAGCAGGCAATGGCATTTAAGCGAAACAGGGATGTGTTGACTTGTGTGGATGAGAGTAATGGCTGCGTTCCGTTTAATATTTTTGATGCAGCTGTCATTAATGGCACAAAAATTAACTCCGCATTGAATAAGTTTCTTGTTGCAGCAGATAGTGAGCGCACTACAACGAAACGTCATGAATTTACAGCTTCTTTTGATGGCTCTCTGTTTGAAATACCAGCAGGAGATGTGATCGCTGCATTTGGGGTTCATTTTAAGCATGATAAAGTGAACCATGAACTTGGCTCATTGATAGCGAAGCATGATGTTTTTGGGAATCTTTCACCTGTAGAATCTATTAATAATGCGAAAAGAAATACTTTAGGTGTTTTTGCAGAAGCGGAATTGCCTTTAGTCGTAGGAGCTGCGTGGGCAGATGAGATTGTTGTTAATTTATCTGGTCGATATACAAGAGATGGAAAATTTAATAATCTTTCTCATAAGACAA
This sequence comes from Emcibacteraceae bacterium, assembly GCA_016744185.1. Classification (GTDB taxonomy): domain Bacteria; phylum Pseudomonadota; class Alphaproteobacteria; order Sphingomonadales; family Emcibacteraceae; genus Pseudemcibacter. The sequence goes on from JADGEY010000080.1 coordinate 1,015, forward strand.
GCCTAAGGTATAAAATTTCACCAACATTAACGTTAAGAGGCAGTTATTCTACCTCTTTTCGTGCTCCAGACCTTGCCGCAACCTCTAGAAATGTCATTCTCCGTAGTGCAGATGATATTGTTAATACTCCTTTTGTTGATCCTTGTTCGAATTGGGGAGCATGGGTTCAAAATCAGACCATAAGAGCGAATTGTCAAGCTCAAGGTATCTCACCAAATTTTATGCCGGCGGGTCGTCTTTCAATTCAAGAAGGGGCAAATAAAAATTTAAAAGCTGAGACGGGGCGATCATTCGTTATTGGGGCTGTATGGCAACCAGAGACTCTAGACTTACAAACATCTATTTCTTATTATAATATTAAAATCAAAGATACTATTGTGAGGATGGATCCTTATAATATTCTCATTCGTTGTTATAAATCTGTAGGACTGAAAGGTGCTTTTTGTGACCCTTCTTTATTGGGCGCAAGGTTAACTTCGGGGGCAAGAAAAGGAGAGTTAACTTCAATTGATGCTCGGGATCGTAATAGTGGAAAAAGCGGTGTTTCTGGGATTGATTTTGAATTAAATGGATTTATTCAATTAGGTGAGTTTCAAATTAGTTATGGTGCTGAGGTTAGCTACTTGCTTTCACGGACGACACAAGCCCATCTAACTGCCCCTATTAAGAATTTAGAGGGAGCAATAGGCTATGCAAAATGGCGGGCTAATGGTCTATTATCCGCAAAATATCAGAATTTTGGCTTATCTTATGGAATCCGTTATTTTAGCTCGGTAGATGAAGCTGTTTTAGACCGTGCTTTTTTTGCAACCCCTAGGGGTAAGAAATTAATTACTAAAATTGCACCATTTATGAGTCATAATATTACGGGCAGTTATAATATCTCTGAAGATGCTTCTTTAAGTCTCACGATTATGAATTTATTTAACAAAAAGCCGCCCGTTCTATCTGAATTACCGCTTGTTACAGAGCAGTCACAAGCCTTTCGGTCAGGTAACGTACCATATGGGGCAGGCTATGATGTTTTAGGGCGGACAGTGTCTTTGAAAATAATAACAAAATTTTAAGTTTTCCTCATTTGTAGAATAAAATTGTTTCATAGTTAACAATTGCATTTTGCAAAAGCAATTATAAGGTGTTCTAATGCTAAAATTACAATCATTATCAAAGACATATTACCCAGATAAAGCTTATCCAGTTAAGGCTCTTGATAATATTAATCTCGAATTTCTTTCTGATGAATTTATCTCCATTGTGGGAGAATCTGGCTCTGGTAAATCTACGTTACTTAATATTCTAGGGGGGCTTGATAAATTAGATCAAGGTGAAATGATCGTTGATGGCACGGTTTACTCCAATGATACAAAATATAATTTGACAGATTACCGTAGAGAGGCAGTGGGTTTTATCTTTCAAGAGTTTAATTTGATTTCTCATATGACAGTTCATGAGAATATTAAATTGGCTCTGTCAACTTTCAAAATGACGGAAGAGGAAAAAGACAAACTTGTTGATAAAGCCGTTGAAGATGTGGGGTTAAGCTATCGGGTTGATAATAAAGCTAATGAGCTTTCAGGGGGGCAAAAACAAAGAGTTGCTATTGCACGGGCTTTGGTGAAAAAACCAAAAGTAATTCTGGCAGATGAGCCTACTGGAGCATTAGATTCAGAGACATCAGCGGAAATCTTGCAGCTTTTTAAAAACCTTGCCCGTAAGGGGAGATTGATTATTATCGTAACTCATGATGAAAAAGTTGCACAGGCGAGTAATCGTTGTATTCGTTTAAAAGATGGTCATGTGGTGAGTGATAAGCTAAGAGAAAATCCAATATTAATATCTCATGAAGAGGTGGATCATAGCATTGTTATTGAGCGATCTTTTGATTTAATGGCTGTATTTGCTCTTTCTTTTCACAGAGTAAAAGAAAAGCGTTGGCGTTATATTCTAATCTCTTTGGGGATTTCTGTTGGTATTGGCGGCTTTATCCTTGCTTTGGCCCTTGGTAATGGTGTCGAGAATTTCTTAGAAAAATCCTCTAGCCAGATTATTGATGGCCGTAAAATTACCCTTATGAAAGAAGATGAGAAAATAGATAATTCTTTGTATTTTGAGGTAAAAAAAACAGGTCTCGCTGAAATAATTCAGCCCGAATTTAACCTTCAAGCCAGATTAGACCAAGGTAAATCTACAGAATATTTTGGCATTAAAACTCTTCATAAAGAGAAATATCAGAATATTTACGCAACCCCTATTTTGAAAGAAGGTAGCCTGCCTAAGAAAGGGAAAAAAGGCATTGCTTTGACCGAGGCTATTGCTCAAAAATTCATCAAAGAGGGGCAGGCTGTGAATAATCTTATTGGTCAAGAATTGAGCTTTAAAATAATGTCTCCAGATACGTTAACACATTACCCATCTCGCTGGGATAGCCAAAAACTAGTCATTACAGGGATTATCCGTCAGCCCTTTATGGGTGAGGATTTCGCTTATATTCCCTATGAAGACCATATATTATATACAAAGAGATCACGCTTCCTTGGTAAAAACGCACCAGTTCCAACTAATGTTTTTCATGTGTATTTGAAAGATAAAAAGAATGTAGCTGAATTTTATCAAAAATTTAAAGATAGTTATGAAGTGATCACTCCTGATAATGTGTTGAAAAATATGACTAAGGTTTTTTCACAATTCCAAGTGGCAATCTTGATCGTTTCATTTTTGATTCTTTTTATCTCCAGCGTTATGGCAGGAATTCTATTTTTCATTAGTGTATTGGAGCGTCAAAAAGAAATTGGTTTGTTCAAGGCTCTTGGTGGAAACAGCAGAGATATTCGTTGGATTTTCTTCTCTGAAGCAATCATAATTGGCTTTATGGCTTCTTTAATGGGGGTTGTGGTTTCGGGGATCGTTCAACTCTCTACTTCTTCTTTAATTGTCAGTAAATATGGTTTTGACCTGTTGGATATTGATGTTCTGCATATAACAATAGGGGTTGTTTTCGGGGTTGTTATTACGGCATTTTCCGCCTTACTACCTGCTAATAGAGCGACCAGACTTGATCCTATTAAATTACTAAAACAAGAGTAAAAAAATGAAAAAAACAACCATTATAGCGGCATTAATTACGGCATTAATATTATCATCATCTCTTCAGTCCATGGCTCAGGAACAAAGAAGAGATAGTGATTTAAAGAAGGAGATATTTTTGGGTGAAGCGATGCTTTCTGGACAAGAAGACATAGCAGAGGGGGAAGCTCAATTTCAATATCCTAAAGGAGAGAGAGCTGCCAGACAAAATGATATTAAATTAATTATGCCAAGGCTTGCCAAAGATATTGAGTCTCAGTTGTTTAAGAAAAATAATAAATTTTGGCCTACTTGGAATCCTTCAAAGTTTCAAATCTTATTGGTTAGCCAATATTATGATTTTGCATATCTTTTGAACAATCAAAATAAAGATGTGGATAAAATCGGAACTCGAATTGAATATAGCGCACGGACTATTAATGACGTAAAGATTAAGGTTAACCCGTTTGGTATGACAAAAATTAATGGAATTGATACTTATTATTACAATATTGATATCATGCATCAGATGGGAATGTCATATGAAGAGATCTATGAAATGCATTTATCAACTCTTATTCATGAGGCTGTTCACCTTCTTGCACAAAAAGATGTTAAAACGGCGGATCAAATTGAAATAGGAACGGCTCAGCGGGGGGTGAGCTACCCTATTGATATTAAGAGCCGTTATTTTCGCAATGAAACCCATGTGAACTTAACCGCGGCTTTAAGGGCAAAAAACCGCAAAGAAAAAATTTCTTTTGTTCGTAAGGCTCTTTATTTTCATCAAGCCTATTTAAATATTAACTCGGAAAATGAAGGTCATAATGAGTATGATTATGCAGAGGGTATGGCGGTATATGTTCATACAGCTGCAATTGCTCAAATTAAAAACCCTTCCTTTACAGAAAAACAAATTCAACAAGTTACGGGGAAGAATTTGATGAATATTGTTGAATATTCAGGTTACGGCAATGAGCTTGGCAATAAAGTTCTTTATTGGGGTAAAGAATATTACACTATTGGTGCTATGGCCTTTGCCATGGCCGTGCAGCTTGGTCATCAGGATATTTATAACTCTAAAACATCTCCGTTAACTTTTTTATTGAAAAAATATAAGATTTTGGAAACTGCCCCAAGTCTTAGCGTAAAAAAGGATGTTTATGCTTATTATATGAATATGGAAAAGAATATTATTGATCGGAAGACAGAGATTGACCGTGTTTTGAATCATAAAGATAATATTCTTATTAAGCTAGAGCTTAGCCGTCATTCTGAAGGGTCTATTACGATTTTAAATGACAATATTTTATTTAATTATAAAGGTCAGAAAGCTTCCTTTGAAATAAGAGAGCAAGAAATTACATTTGGTGATCATCGTATCAAAATAACTGAAAAAGGTTTGGTTTCTCTTATGCCTGAATTACCAGAAACGGGCTTATCTGCAGGTGCTGTTATAATTCCTGATGGGGATAGCACAGGAGGAGGAATAGAGTTAATTATGGGAACTTTAATAATTCCTGTTAATAAAAATGATGTAACCGTCTCTGACGGTAAAATCAGCGTTCAAACAAATGGTCTTGTGTTATTTGATGTTAAATATGAGAGAAATGGTAAAATTTATACTTTAGTCAAAGAATAAATCCCCTATTAATTTTCGGGGGCATTACCCAAGGAAGCTCGCCATAAAATCTTTCAATTTTATATAGATATGCTTTAACTTATATTATAGGTTAAAGCATATCATATCTAAGCTGCTCGTTTATTTCTTTTAGGTGCAAAAGGCTTGTTACCTGCTATTGGTTTATTTCCATAAGTGTTTTTTGAGGATTTGGTGCTAGATCGGGTGTTTTTATTTTTTCCGATAGCTTTCTTGCCCCCAATAGTTTTTTTACCTCCAGTAGTTTTTTTACCTAATATCTTCTTTCCAGGGCTTCTTGTTCCTTTTCCATCAGAGAAACTACTGTTTTTAGAAGAAGGTTTAGTAAAAGAACCTTTAGCAGAAAGAGTCTTCTTCTCCCCTTGTTTTTTGTATTCTTTGCGCATACTAGTGTCATTTTCATGCTGCCGTCTGCTCTCTAAAGTTCTTTTTTTGGCTTTAGAGTTTTTTTGATCAGCAGGTTTGGAAAAGCCGTCTTTCATCGGTTTCTTAGCTTTAATGACAGGAGGCTTTCCGATTAATTTTTCAAGAACAGGATCACCTTTAAATTTCTTTGCTTCATTCCAATGGTCATAACGATCTGTGTTTTTAGATGTTTTTTGTCTTTTTTGAGGAGTACGGCGATCATCATAATTTGAAAAAGAAGCACGGTCATTACGGTCACTGCGCTCGGCACGTCTGGAAGGGCGGCTGTCTTTTCTGTTTCGGTCTTTTCTATCATTATTTTCAAAACGTGCAGGACGTTCACTACGTGATGAACGTTCTGACCTTGTATTATCCTGTTTTGACCATTTATTTTCTCGTGATGTACGTTCGGTAGGAGACGTATCGTCACTATAAGAAAAATCTTTAGAATAGCCATCACTGCGAGGCGAATAAGTATCTCGGTCTCTTCCTCTTGACTGGTTTCTATCGTTATCATTCCTGCCGCTAGTATTTCTGCTTCCAGAGCTTCGGCTTCGATCATTTCGGGAAGAACTGCGCCCACGGTCTGATCTTCCTCGTTCTGAGAAATCTCTTCCGCTGCCCCGTTTCATGCTATGTGCGCCGTTTGCGAGGGCGATGTGGAATTCATGTTCTTCATCGACTTCGATCTTCATTTTGATCAAATCTTCAATATTTCTAAGAAGGCGGATGTCACTTGGATCACAAAAAGAAACGGCGATGCCCGATGCTCCTGCACGTCCTGTGCGCCCTACTCTATGAATATAATTTTCAGGTTCGATGGGCAGCTCGTAATTGATAACATGGCTAATTCCATCAACATCAATGCCCCGTGCGGCAACATCAGTTGCGACAAGAACGGCTGTACGCCCTCGTTTAAAATTCATTAATATTTTTTCACGAACTCGCTGTTTCTTGTCTCCATGAATCGCATCAGAGCGAATGCCTGCTTCATAAAGCATATCCGCTAATTCATCTGCGCCCCGTTTTGTACGAGAGAACACTAATGCTTTTTCAACATTTTCGCCCTGAAGAACTTGGATAAGGAGCTTAGATTTATTGCGGCGTGTAACATTCATCAATTTATGGTCAATTGTTTTTGCAACAGCGGTTTCTTGCTTGATTTCAACTTTCACAGGATCTGTTAAAAGACGGCGAGATAGTTTTTGAACCTTTGCATTCATCGTTGCAGAAAAAAGAATTGTTTGATGGTTTTCTTTAAGTTCAGCGGCGATGTCTTCTACATCTTCGATAAAGCCCATATCTAGCATGCGGTCAGCTTCATCAAGAATAAAAACACTTGTATCCTGAAACTGTACTGTGCGTCTTTGGGCGTGATCTATCAGCCTTCCTGGGGTTGCAATTAAAATATCAACCCCGCGGCTAAGAGCTTTGGTTTGAGGAGGATAGGGCTGTCCGCCAGCAACAACAAGCGTTCTTAATTTAGTGCCTCGTGAAAAAATATCAGCGCATTGACCAATTTGAATAGCAAGCTCACGGGTAGGGGCAAGAATAAGCACCTTTGGCTTATTTTGCATAGGTCTTTCATATGTTTCAAGCAGATTATGGATAATGGGAAGAATAAAAGCGGCTGTTTTTCCGCCGCCTGTATGGGCAATTCCCATAAGGTCTTTGCCGTCCATTAATGGCATAATGGCCTGAGCCTGAATATCAGTTGGTTCTGAAAAGCCCTCTTTTTCAATATTTTTAAGAAGTACTTCTTGCAAGCCTAACGCTTCAAATTGCGCCATTCGAATGTCCTTTCACGGTTCTGTGTCACCATTATGGTGAATTATCCGCGAACGCACTCGCCCAAATTATTTCGGGTTTTCATGATTTTTACATAGATCATGGCTGCAAAGCGGAATATTAAATAGTAAAAGCAGAAAAGCCTAGGCTTTAAACTGCGCTGCGGCGTATTTGCCCTTTTTTATGAGCAATGTCAAGAAATAAAATTTTTGGTGAAGTTAAAAAATAAGGAGTGAACAGAAAAAATTTAAATTCTTGTGTAAATATTTCATTACCTCTAATGTTTAGGGCAGTATTGTGAGTTTAAATATAGGAAAAAATATTATGAAATTGGTCATTAAGTTAATAACATTATTCATCTTCTTTATTCCTATGACAGCGGGTGTTTTTGCCCATCAAGAGAAACCTGCAAAGATAGAAGTTATAAATGATCTTCAAGTGCCTGTAACTAGAGCCTTAGAATATGCTGCGGCATATGGCTCAGAAACGACTCTTATTGTTTTTGATATTGATGACACTTTATTAACAATGACGGAGGATTTGGGCAGTCATGGCTGGCTTAAATGGCAAATCACGCTGTTAAGGAATGCCCCTGATTCTTCTGATCTTGTCGCTCAAAATTTTGATGATTTGATTCAAATTCAATATTTCTTTTTTAATAATATGAATATGCGTCCAGCCCAAGAAAACCTTTCGGATTTGTTGCAGCAGTTAAATGATAAAAATATTCCGACCTTTGCTCTTACGGCCCGGGGCGGAGATATTCGTAATGCTACAGAAAATATGCTTGAGAAATATAAAATTTCTTTCAACAAAACGGCGAGATGTATAGCGCCATTATGTATGAAACGTGGAGATATATCAGGTGCAGAATTAGTGACAGCGAGTAAGAAAATTTTATCTGCGGCAGACCTAGAAAAATTTAAACTTACAAAAACGGACAGAATAGGCGTATCTGGCGGATTAATGATGGTTGCGGGGCAAAATAAAGGTCTTATGCTTCGGCTTCTTTTAAAATCTATGAAGAATACAAAAATTCATAATGTTATTTTTGTTGATGATTCAGAAGGTAACGTTAAAAAAGTACGAGATGCTTTTACGGGATCATCTTACCGTATTTCTATCTTTCATTATGATAAATTTAAGCAGGCTGTAAGTGAGTTCCAAAAAGACAAAGCCCGTCAAACGGAAACAACACGTCTTTGGCAAGAAATTAGAAAGCCCGTGTGCAAAAACTTAAAACCTGATTGGTGTAAGTAATTTAGGGTCTATGTTAATTTTGAATCTTTAAAATAAATAATAGAAGGTACAATTCTGGTACGATTTCAAAAGCTTATTAAAGTGCTGCTTCTTTTTATAGTTTTTCCTTTTTTTATGGTTCTAAATCTGGATTTTGTAGCCGATAAAGGAGAAGGATATTACCGTTATCCTGCCATTCATGAAAATATTGTCGTTTTCACATCGGAGGGTGATCTTTGGGCGGTCTCTTATCAAGATGGTATGGCGATGCGTCACGCATCATGGGTAGCAAATAAAATCTTCAATCTCTCCTGATGGAAGGACGGTAGCTTTTTCGGCGCAGTATCAAGGATAATGTTCCCCAAAAACAAAGCTGTTCAAAGGCAGATTTTTCTCATATTTTACCCCGAGGAGATTTTACATGTTTGCGAAACTGGCGTTCACGCCTAAAAAGCACGATATACGGACAGTCAGATTATCAATATTTTAAAACAAGCATCAACAGGAACGCCTGTTCCTGACCTCTGTCGTGAACATGGGGTAGCCGAGCTTCATTTTATAAATGGCGTTCTAAATACGGAGGTATGGATGCTTTGATGATTACGGTAATGAAAGAACCTGAGGCTGAAAATGCACGTTTAAAAAAGATATAGCTTGACGACTTTATTTTGATTCAAAATTGATGATTTCTAAATAGTTCCAGAATTGAACAGTTATTTCTGCG
>JADGEY010000081.1 GCA_016744185.1 Emcibacteraceae bacterium
GGAGTATCCATTTACAGAAATAGAATAACTAGTAAATCCATCCAATTGTATTTTCTGATTCCAAACATAGACTGTAGGCAATTTTTCCTGAATTTGATAACAGTCATCTTCCGTTTTTAATTCTTCAATATATAATGGCATTAAACCATCATCTTTCAACAGAAAATTAAGAGCATTTATTTTTATTTTCTTTTTCTCCTCTTCAGAAAATATTTTATTTTCTGTTGATTGTTTCTCTCTTTGGGCATTATCAAAATCCAGATCTAATTCCATATGAAAATCATCATTATTTTGTTCAGGGAAATTATCGAATTTTTTAGAATTTACACTCATGATAATAATAAATGAGAAAAAAATAACGACTATAATTAAAAAGAATATCATATTATTTCCCCTTGCTAATTAAAACTATATTTACAGCTATGTTTATAAGCGCAACTGTAGCATTTTCTATTTTCAGGAGTGCCTACTAGATCTGAATTATAATAGGATGAACTTTGAGCAATCTTCACAAATCTTTCAATCTCGCGATAAAGGTCACTATTACAATTTGATAATTTATAGTATCTCTCTTTTCCTCGCGTTTTAACAAGAATCTCATCAATATCATACCCTGCTCCTCTGGCAGCCAAAGCAGCAGCTTTTGTTTGAATAATATCACTTAAATATATGCCACCTTTTCTGGATTTAAATTCTACAAGTAAAATTTTTCCATTTTCTTTTCTATACATCAGGTCTGGCTTACCATAAACATCAAATTCATTATTGATAAAATACTTCGTTTCCCTCCCACTATCTTGCCAAATTAATTCCCCCTTAATCTTTAATGAGTTTAGGCGATTGAAATAAACAAAAAAGAAAATTACAAGTATTATAATTATTAAATAAAACATATTATTTTCTCCTTATTATTGAATGAAACATATCAATGGTTTTCTTAAAAAACCAATGAATTAAAGGAACATTTTCCGAAATTCGAACCAACATTGGCGAGGTTTTATAATAAGATGATACCAACATTTTACCTATAAATGTTTTTAAGAGAGTTTTATCTCTAAACTCTCTTAAATCATTCGTTTTAAAATGATCAACCCCATATAAATGAGATGCAATGAAGCACCCTCGGTCATTTGCTGCTTTGTTAAATTGGTAATGAGCCTTATTCCCTTTTTCACGTGCCATTTGCGCTGATTTAGAAACCCGTGCATTACGATTTTTTAATACTAAATACTGTGGACAAAAAGCGGCTCTTCCAACATCACTTGCAGAGACGGCCGTTTTTGAATATTTTTGCTTATTAAAGGTCATTTTTCCCCCATTTTCTATTTTAACTTAAAGCACTTCCAAAAATAATTTTAAGAGCTATTTTAATTTGTTTCAGGTAGCTTGCTTCAAAGCACCCCTGTAAGTTATCAATTCTTGATACATCCACCACACGAAGCTGTTTAAGGTTGATGTGCCTATCTTTATCTAAGCCATTTAATTGACTTGGCTTAACATTCACCACAAACGGCCAGTTTTTATGACCAGGAAGAATAGGAGCAACGATTACCGTTCTCGTTCCTTTATTAACCAAATTAGACTGTATTATCACGCAGGGTCTTTTTTTCTGCGTTTCTGCGCCCCTCGTTGGATCCAAATTAACCCAGCGAATTTCTAATTGTTTATACATTTAAGATTCTAACCCATCATTAAGAGTTACGTCCCATTGGGCCAATTCTTCCTGATAATCGTCAGAGGCTTCTTCTCTGTTTGCCTTTAATACTTGATCTTCTAAGAATTTCTGTTTAGCCCTCGTTAAAAGCCCGTTGATATAAGCACTTTTATTTGTCCCACCAATCTCATTTAAAAAATCAAGGTTATCTAGGTCTAAAGAAAATGTTGCTCTTGTCATGCCCTGAACTCCTACTAAATAATCATATAGCTAGATCATACTATATTATGACGCATTCGTCAAACATAATATCATAAATTCTTACATTTCCGCTTCTCGGTCACGTTCTTTGATTAATTCTCTTTCTGGCTCGCCAGTTGTTTCTTTTTCAGCGGTAGTAGTATTTTCAGTTCTCCCAAATAACTCTTCAAAAAAGCTTTTTTCCTTTTCTGGCTCCAGATCTTTTTTCTCTAATAAAAATTCTTCCTTTTGAGGATCATATTCTATTTTCTTATCTGCAATTTTTGTCAAATCATCCACCACAAATAATTTCTGAAGAGCAGAATCTTTTTCGCCTGTTAGATTTTTTAAAGCGTCATAGACTCTTTCTTTATCATCCACAACGAAAGTTGCCGTTTCTTGTGCCCGCGTCATATTGACATAAAAGGTTGCTTGGCTGGTCAAATCTTTTTCTTTGCTGTCCATGATACCAATAACATGTTTAAAGGTTAGAGACTGGCTTGAATAAGATGTAGAAGCATAGGCATGATCAATAAAATTAGCTGTTTCAGAATCTAAATTTAAAATCTTTTCTGACCCATCTTTCATTTTCAGATGAACATCCTGGTCTTTTCCAAATTTCATAATTTTACCGCGATCACCATTTTTAAAATCTTTATCTTCGGATGTTCGTATAAAGCGAATTTGTTCCCCTATTTTTAACTTTAATGTTTCATGCGAAAACTGCTGAACCATATCTTTGTTCTTAGAAAATTTATTGTCTGAAGGCTTCCAATGAATAATATTATCTTGCCCCTCTTTCAATTCTCCAATTCTTTCCAATTGGACGATACCACTTCTATTTTTTACTTTTTTTACGCCAAACCAGTCGCCTTGCTTAATATTATATTTATCAATATCCCGCCCAGCCAAAATAATATCACCCTCATTATAACTCCTATAAATTCTCTGTTCTGCATGAGAGAGATGTTTATTCTCTAAAATTGATATTTGTCTATCTTCCCCTTGTAGTTTTCCTTGGCTCGTCAGCTCGTTCCTAATTAATTCATTAGCAAATTTTCTATATTTATTAGAGGATGCAACAACTAAAGTATTTTCTTGGTCACTTTCTGAAAAGCTCGCATATTTTCCAACGGCCGCTTCTGCCAATGCATAATCATTACGTATATTCTCATTTTTACCTCCATGATCTGTCCCTCCATTGAAAAGATTATTGATCTCTTGACTGAGCGTTTCTTCTTGGCTTCTGTTTTCAGTAGGTTTCACCTCAATAATACTTGAATTTAAATCTTTATAAGCTTTCAAAACACCAAGGCTTTTATGATCTACTGCGCTTTGAACAACGTCCCTAAAAACCTCATTAGTTTGGCGAAGGATTTTTTTCATCTCAAAGAATTTAAGTCCATTCTTTAACAGCATGGAAATGGGTTTCCCCGCAGAAATTGATCCATGCTGCTTCCCATCCAAAATAGGAACAATCCGCTTAATTTTAAAAAGCTGTCCCAACTTAAGTAAATCACTAGCTTGTTTATTTGAGATCATGCCAGCTTCATCAACCAGAATAACGGTATCTTTAAATTCTGCTTGTCTATTTTTTAAGCTTTTAAGCCCCCTGCCTTCAATATATCCATTATATTTCGTCAAAAAATGTTGCAAGGTATGCGTATTTTCTTTCCCTGTGATCGGTTCAATATTATTCTTGGCCGTTAAAGTCGGCGCCAGGCCAATAACATTATATTTTTTAAAGATCAAAAATTTACGCGTTGCATCTAAAATTTCCTTTGTTTGAGAAAGCATATAAGACTTACCCGTACCCGCATAACCCTGAATAGCAACAACAGGTCTTGACTGGAGAGGATGTGCTTCACGGCCTCCTTTTGACCGCTATGAAGATTGCTATTCTTTAAATGTTCTTGAACTTTTAACGGCTTCGCCAGAGGATCCATTACCCCTTTCCCCTCATGAAATAATTTAATAATATTTTTTTCTTCAACGAGAGCCGCTTTAGTTGTGAAGTTCTTATCAATATTTCCAATTTGCTCTGGAACAATAATGACATCTTCTTTATTTAAAACTTGGTCTAATCTATTATTCAATAAATTTAATGAATAACCCGCAGGAGAAAAAGACAGAGTATTTTTAATCAATTCATCTCTTGTAAAAACGGTTTTCGTTTGAGCAAGATGATCTTTTGCACTTGTTACATTTTCTCTGAAGCTATGGTTTTTTTCATGAGGAATCGCACCATTTTTTTTTGAAAATCCTACAAGGTTAACAAGTGTTTTCTGTTCTTCTCCTGCTTCAATTTTCCATTTGACTTGCACGTTCTCCATGTCCATTTTCTTTTTTGAACTACGGGTTTTTAGAGCAATCTTATCTTTAGTTTTAGTATTTTGATAATCAAGCGTTTTAAAAACTTTATTTATTTTTGTCGAACCTTTGCTGAAAAGCTTTACAAGCTCTTCTGAAACTCCGTTAATTTCAAAACGGTTATCTTTATGAGTTCTAGTGGTTTCATACCCTAATTTATTAACTTTTCCTTCTAAAGAATATCGGTACATTTGACCAATAAGAAGCGTTTTTTCATATAAATAATCAAAGTCTACACTGCCAAATTTTCCATTTTCTCTTTGAGTAGCATTCAAAATAAGCGCATGGATATGAGCTTGCGGATCACCTTCACGAGAAATATCATGCGGAAATAATGCCGCAACCAAGCTTTGCGTTAATTCCCTAGTTTCACCCGTCATTTTCTTTTTTTGATCTGAAGCATTCACACGGCCAAGTAACATATTTTTTTCCATGAAACTCAAAGTTTCTTTTACAGCTTCAACATTTGCTTGTAAAAGCCGCTTATCACCCCCCACATATGCCAATAAAGATAATGATTTTGGTGCGGAAAATGTAAAGTCACGACCTGAATTATACCTCCAGCCATCTTTGGTATTTCGTCCCATTTGTTGACCGTTTGGAAACCTACCTTCTAAAATAGATTCCAGAACTTTACCATCAATTTTCCCCTTTAAACCTAATTTTTCAGCGCCCTTGCCATGCCAGCTATTATATTGCTCGCCTTTTTCATCTTTTAAAAAATAATTATCTTTTTGATAATATTCAACAGCCGTTGAAGGAGGTGGTATTTTTCCAATACTTAGCATTTAAAAATCCTTTTCCTTAATCTCGTTCCATATCCATATTTATTTTAGGCGGCAACTCATCTTCTAAAATATCTTGATATTCTTGATATTCTTGTTCCCTCATATCTTGTTCTGGAGCGGGCGGATTGTCCCGAATTTCATTTGCTGGTTTTATTGCTTCATGCTCTAATGGCGAAAAAAAACTTCCCTGTGAAAAATCTTGTTGGAAAATATTCTCAAGATTATTTTCCTCATGAGATGTCTTCCCAATTGGACTATCATCAATTATGTTGGTTTTAGTTTTTTTGACATCATTTTTTTTAGAGATTTTCGGATTTGTCGGCTTGTTAATTTTTAACTTTTTATGTCTTTTTTGTTTATTCTCATCTTTTCCATGCACCGCTGATTTAACTTCATTTTGATGAATTTTAATATCTCGCAGAATGAACCCTTTAGCAATTTCAGGATAATCAATATATTTGATCTTTACTTTTGCAACAGGAAAAGACCCTGCTATCTTGATAAAACCCTCTAAGTTTGCCAAATTTTGTATTTCGCCTGGAATAACGATCCCCTTAGTTTCTTTATTTTGCCCTAAAGATTCTCCATCCCGAACTTCACTATGTCCCCAAGATTTTGTCTCGTTACTTGTCAAAATTTCTTCTTGTCCTAAATTATCGCTCTCCATTTTTGCAGTTGCAAAATCCGTTGTACTTAAAACAATTCTATTTCGGCAAAGACTGCTAATTGTCCTTGCTCCTTCTCGTCCATAAATTTGAGATAATTGGCTCATAGCTTGTATGCCTAAAACAAAAACTGCCCCAAACTGCCGTCCCATCTGCATACCGAGCTGTATGGCAGGTATTGGCTGCAAAGCGGCAAGTTCATCTAAGAAGAACCAAAATAGACGGTCAGAACTTCTTGAGCTGCTCAACAACCTAGAAATAGCAATATGAAACCAAAGACTATGCAGACCTTTAAAGCGTGGATGCATTTCAAGGTTTGAGCTTAAAAATAAAACTCTTCCATCTCGATCATCTTTAACCCATTTAGTGATAGAGAAAGAGTTCTTACCTTCTGGAACAATGCGCAGCGGCCGCAAAAAAGGTTTAAGATTCATAATCAAACCTGCGGCCTGTTTCGGAGCATCTGGATTAATTAAACCTGCGGCCGCCGTGCCTTCTAAAAATTTTGCAATTTCCTTAATATTTAAATCAAATAAATCTAAAATATCATGATTGCTACAAGTCCCAATTTTATATAATTTGCTCAATGCTTCAGAAAAAATCACCCGCGCAGATTGATACCAAATAGCATCGCCATTTTTGGTTTCAGGAATAAGCGCCTCGGTAATCATATCAATATCAATATCTGGATTTATGATTTCATTTTGAAGAGACCAATTTTCACTTCTTTTATCAAAGGGGTTTAAAATAATATGCTTTTTAGGATTATAAAATTTTTCAATGTAAGCCCCTAGAATATCCAAAATAACAGCTCTGTCTCCCCTCTCCATTACTTGTTTGATATACTTATTTATCGTAACTGTTTTACCTGTCCCTACAGAGCCTGTAATGATTGTATGTGTTGTTTCGGATCTCCATGAAAAAGGAATATTATTTATAAATAAATATGGCTGGTATTTATTCCCTGTAAGTATTTTTTTAAACCATGGTGTCCTCATGGTTGCATTATGTTTCAAGATCAATTTTCTAAGTTTCATAGGTTTTACGAGCTGCCCTCCTTTTTTATGAATCTTCCGACCTACTCGGTAGCCTGCAAATACAAACCATAATAAAGGTAAAGAAGCAGCCCCTATTCCATAAAAAAAGGAGACAATCATATGACCATAAATTTTGCTTTCAATTTCTTCAAGACCATATGTTATTGCCAGAGTATTAATCATGCAATTTGTATATTCAATGTGAGAGCCATCTCTTGGGTTTCTGATTGTGGTTCTTCTATCACATTCATAACCTTTTATTTCAATGCGAGCTTTCTCTAGATAAAATCCAACGAGAAAACTAAGTTCATATTTATTATTTTCTTTTACTAATTTAGTTGTAAAGCTTGCCACAGAAACAAGTATAAAAACAAAGAAGACTGCAAAAACAACTTGCTTAAACATTCTAAATCCATGGAGTGTTGTTTGACCTCCACGCGTAAAAATTTTAAACATAACGCCCCCCTATTATGAATTTGGTACTTTACCAGATTTGTGAAATTCTATCGCCTTAGAAACGATAGATTCTTGACCTTGCTTTTTTCCCAATTCCATATTTAAGAAGAAAATTGATCTTGCAAGCCTTTCAATACTCAATAAAATATCACGCTCTGTTTTTTCAGATCTATCACTCAAATAAAACTCTAAAGATAGACGAATAACTTCTGAATTATTCAGACCTGTTTCCCGACAATAATTTTCAATTATCGCAGCCTGTTCATCTTCAATTCTAATGGAAATTTTAACCATTTTATTCTCCTGAATTTATATTTCATACGTAAAATATCATTAAAAATAATTTGGTTTCTTGAGATTTCAAACCATTTTTTAATTGCATTCAAAAGAATAAAAGAAAACTGTTTCTCAGTTTTTCTCAAACTATAAATTTTATGATTTACAGTTTTTTATTACTTACATAATGCCTTTTAACTGTATATTTTGCAATCATTATTTAATTATTTTTCTTGCCCTTTGTCCGACACTTGTCGGGCAATATTTTACTTTAAAATCAATGGACTAAACTTTACAAGCCACACGTCCGACACTTGTCGGACAACTATGCCAGACACTTGTCCGACATGATTGCAATACCTCAAAAAACCATAACTATTTGTTTTAAAAGAATTATTTAGTCCGACACTTGTCCGACACGGCTTATTAAACACCATGCTTATGGTGTGACACCATATATCATGCAATGTAATAGCTCCTTTTCAATAATGTGGAAATAGGTGACTTCTAATGTGTAGTTATGGAAATCTATAATAGGCAACCTGCAATAAGGTTTAGAGAGCGTTATCCCCACTGTTGGTAAAATAAGCGGAAGGGATAATTATAAATCCCGTGAGTGCATTTTTATCACCATTGTGGGTAACGCGGTCAAGAGAGATGTTGACGCTCATATCCAATATAAGAGTATGGCATAGCCATTCCGTTTGTCGTCGAAAATTTACCTATTAACATCCCGTTTAAACAGTGGTAGAAAAGCCCCAGATATAGAGATTTAATTTTCACAACATAATCTTCATAGAAACAAAACAGACCACTCCTGCCCCCCCTAAATCAATTAATGTTTTTCTGAAAAAAGCACAAAAAAACCCTAAAATTAAATTTCTTTAAGGTCTTCTTATTAGAATAATGTTTTCGTTATGCCACTTGTTTTTGCGGTATTTCTTGAATGAGAAATTCTAATGGAATATTCCAGATTGCATTGATTTTTTGAATCTGTTTTAAGCTTAAATCTCTTTTATGATTTAAAATTTCTGATGCTCTTGATTTACTTCCTAAAAGGATAGAAAAATCATTTTGATTTAATTCATGTTGATCCATATGAAACTTTATAGCTTCAATCGGACTAGTAGAAATAATTGAACATTTCTCATTTTCATAGCGTTCAATTAACAATATTAATATTTCTAAGTCGTCAAATTTTTTTGTATTTTTTTGTGGATTTTCAGATACTAATTTTTCGAGTTCTTCCATATAATAATCATATTGTTTTTCATTTCTTATGATTTTGATATCCATTATTTATATCCTTTCTTATATAAATCTACGGTTAAAGCATTAATTTTATCATACTCCGCATGTGTTCCAATAAATTTTATAAAGATTGCTTGTGCGGGAAAGAAAATAGAAACAATCAATCTATATCTTCCACCATGAATTGCAAATCTTGCCCTCTCAGAATTTAAAATTTTCGCCTTTGGAAAGTTTTTTAAGATATCTTGGCTAGATTTCCAATCCGCATTTAATGTATTCAGATACCAATATCTTAAAGAATTTTCTGCATTTGGATGATTTTTCCAATATTTTTCTAATGTTATTTTTTTAATTATTCTCAAGTCTATTTCCTCATTTATTATAAGCACCATAACATGTTCCGCTATTGGGAACAAGTTATAAATTCCACTATTGGGAACTTTTAGAAAAAACTAAATTGTTCACCTGAAACAGAGCTTGGGAGTATTTCTAAGTCGTCGAATTTTTTTATATTTTTTTCCTGATTTTTAGGTGTCGATTTTTCTGTCTTTGAATTAGAAAATAAGTCTCTCATTTTTTTTAAAAAATAAAATGGGTTTTGATCTTTAAATTTACGCCCTAACACTGTTTCTCTTATTTGAAAAACCTCAAGAGAAAGAGTATTTCCATGCACTACCTCCCCTGCCAGCCCCTTTAAGGTTGTCTGAATATAGGTCATTTGATAACATAATTTAGATAAATCCACGGCTTGAAACCATAATTGATTTTGTGGGTTATAGCCTTTTCCGATCATAATTTCCGCAGTAGCTAAAATCATTCCACCCGACCCACAAGTAGGCTCTGATAAAGTTACATAGCCTTTTTTCTTTATAATCTCATCAATATCCCCCATTGTTATTGAGATCATTAATTTTGATACCTCTGGAGGTGTAAAATATTGATCTAACCCTAAATTAAGAGCTTCCAGTTTTTGAGCAACTGACCCTAAAAAATCACTATAAGAAGATTCTAACTGTTTCAATAAAATTTGAAATAGAGCGGTAATCCCCCCATTAAATAAAGGTACTCATAAGT
>JADGEY010000082.1 GCA_016744185.1 Emcibacteraceae bacterium
CGAATGTGGTGGTAGATATTCAAGAATAAATCCTTTTTTTTCAATCATTTCTTGTGTGTCCTGCCTTTTATGAAAGGCATGTAAATTTTCTTTATGGTTATTAAGCCTAAACTCACTTTTTTTAAGTGCAAATAAAAAACCTACTCAGCAAGACCATTAAACTGGGCGAAGCTTTTTTTAGCAAATATCCAGAGGCTTTCTATTCCATTTACATGGCACTTTCCTCGTGCGAATTCATTCTTTGAATGGTGGATTCTGTAATGATCATAACCATTAAGAATTAAGCCATCATAAGCCTTCCATCCATCAGTATGAATAGTACTACCCTCCAGAATTTTTCCTTGTTCATAGGAAGTGAGCTATCACGTGACCTTTACCCACCATCTCTACATAGACCTTGCCGTCTCGTTTTAAAAGCCCAAATACAGGTGCCTTTCCTGCTGCGCCTCGCCCTCTTTGGGCGTGCACCAAAGTAACTTTCATCTAACTCAAACGTCCCCGTAGAAGCCCTAGAGCAAGCACAGTGTTTTAAGGTATAGAGGCGTAATTTTGCATATATTACTTTACAAGAACGATGAGAAATAGGGCTGATCTGATGGGCTTCATAGGTATTTAAATCCATTGCAAAGCACCTTAAAAGATGCCTGAATTTACCCTCCGAAATATGAGAACGCTTGTAATACTTGTTTTTGTTTATGCTCATAATGGCTTAGACTAACATATTGTTGCCTAAAGTTCACCAGACCCATTTTAAATTACATAAAACATACATAATGGTGAAAAAGCCTTCTAGATCCATCATCTTTTGTAAATATATTACAGTGTAATGTTAAATTTTTATAAAATAACTATACAAAAAAAGGATGGGGAATCTCCCATCCTTTTTTTGTAATTTTTTGATATAAGAAGCCAGCACTTTATAAAATGCCCCTCGCTATTTTAAGATAGGCGGCGACGTCTTGAGAAAGCAGCGATACCGATCAAACCCAATCCAATCAACCCAAGAGAGGCTGGCTCAGACACAGCAGTCGTTACGACACTATCTTTTACCAAAAGAGCTCCAATAGTAAAGAATCTTGTGTTTGAATTTTTCCATTCAGTTTTCTCGTAATATTTCCCTGAATTCGCATAGGCTGCTATATGTACTGCTCTTACGAAACCACCATTATCATGCACATAACCCCTCATCATATCCCCAGCCACGCTCCCACCAAGTGGGGCAAATTCAGTCCCTGTTTTCCCCAAAAGATTAATCAAGCCTCCAAGTGCTGCAAGATTGCTATTTGCGTTATAGGAACTAGGAGGAGTAAAACCAAGCCAATTAGACACCAGAGTAGCAAACTCACTCCGTGTAGCTAAGCGCCATCCCTCTAAGCTACCTCCAGTAGCAAGCATATATAAGATTTCATTATATGATTTCCCTTTAGTCTTAGTGACTTTTAACCAATCTAAAGAACTTTCATCATCTTGCATATAATCGCCCTGTGAAACAATAGTAGCAAATGAATTTGTCGTAGATAATGTGAAAAAAATAAAAATACCTAAAATATTTTTTTTAAATGAACTTAAAAACATTGAAATAACCCTTAATTTAAATAATTATAATATTGATTATTTTAACATATGCATGTTTTGCGCCAATTCAATAAACGGCTGTTTTGTGCGGTTTTTAAAAAATATAATAGCTAGAATTGTAAATAACTTTAACACTTTGTTATGGTTTTTTATCTTTCCACAAGAAAAATACCCAAAATAGATTTTAAATTATGTAAAATTTTATGAAATTTAGAAATGCTATCAAAGTTTTTTTTATATCAAGAGAGCTGCCATGCTTATCAATAAACCAGAGCTTTCATGAAGCCCATTATAATCGTTCCTGTGAACAGAATATTGCCCTTAAAATAAAATTTAGAGTTCTATATAGATTTCAGAATATTTCCTGCCCTATATCTATATGTTTTTAATAAACCCTTTAAGCAATTCATCCGCTGCGCTCGCCGCCGTCATTTCACCGCTTAATAATTTTGACTCGGCTTCTTTAATCTGCTTTTCTTTTTGCTCGGTAAAGGTTTTTAAAAGCGTTTCTTGGATTTCTGACCACATCCATGACTTGCTTTGCTCTTTGCGGTTTTTTTCTATTGTTTCTGTTTTATTTAATTCTGCATAGAAAGCTTCTATCTTTTGCCAAACTTCTGAAATACCTTCTGATTTTAGAGCCGATGTGAGCAAAATATCTGTGTGCCAATTATGATATTTTGGACGCATAAGGTGAAGAGCATTTTCCTGCTCCGCTGCGCTGCGCATTGCTCGAACTTTTAAATCACCATCTGCTTTATTGATAATCACAAGATCAGCAAGCTCCATAATGCCCCGTTTAATGCCCTGCAGATCATCTCCTCCTGTCGGGGATAGGAGCAAGATAAACATATCAACAAGGTCTGCCACCGCTGTTTCGGACTGTCCAACCCCAACGGTTTCAACAATAATAATATCATAGCCTGCGGCTTCTAAAACCAGCATGGCTTCACGGGTATGGCGGGCAACGCCGCCCAATGTGCCAGAAGAGGGAGACGGGCGAATAAAAGCATTCGGATCAATGCTTAATTCCTCCATACGGGTTTTATCCCCAAGGATTGATCCTCCTGCCCTTTGCGATGAAGGATCAACCGCTAGAACCGCAACTTTATGCCCCTGCCCTGTTAAGAACTTCCCAAAAGCCTCAATAAATGTAGATTTACCAACCCCTGGTGTGCCTGTAAAGCCAATCCGTTTGCTTTTACCTGTAAAGGGCAGAATTTCTTTAAGGAATTCTTGAGCATCTGCCCTATCCGCAGCCAAGGTGGATTCAAGAAGAGTAATCGCTTTTCCGATCGCTCTTCTTTTTCCAAGTAGAATATCGTCTTTTGAAAATTTTAATTTATTCATTAAGTAATCTCATTTAACTTGGGGCTTTAGCCAAATGTCCATGATCTCAATCAGCGTTCCTATCGGCACTGAACCATGCCTTAAAAGCTCATCATGGAACTTTCTGACATCAAAATCCTTGCCTAATGCTTTTTCTACTTTTGCACGGATTTTACGAATTTCAAGCTCGCCCGTTTTATAGGCAACAGCTTGCCCCGGCCATGTAATATAACGGTCAACTTCGGCTGTAATATTATGAATACTAAGAGCTGTATTCTCTGACATAAAGTCAATCGCTTTTTGACGGCTCCAGCCCAAATAATGCATTCCTGTATCAACCACAAGGCGGCATGCACGCCACATCTCATAGCTAAGCCGTCCAAAATTACTGTAGGGGTCTTGGTAAAATCCGGTCTCTAAACCAAGGCGTTCTGAATAAAGCCCCCAGCCTTCTGTAAAGACTGTATAGCCCCCGTAACGCCTAAAATTAGGTAGGTCTGTTTCATTTTTTAACGCTATTTGCATATGATGCCCTGGGACGGCTTCATGTAAAGTCAGGGCTTCCATTGTATAAAGAGGACGGCTTTTTAATTTAGATGTGTTGATGAAATAAAAACCAGCTCTTGTCCCATCAGGTGATCCGCCGTTATAATAGGCAACCGTGGTTTTAGGCGCAATATCGGCTGGAATTTCTTTAATACCATAAGGAAGCCGTGGTAATCTGCCGAATAGCTTAGGCATTTGCCCGTCCATTTTTTTGGCAATTCGGCTCACGTAAGCAACAAGCTCTTCTTTGGTTTTGGGATAGAATTTTGGATCAGTGCGCAAATATTTAAGAAAGGCTTTAAAATCACCTTTAAACTTAACTTGCTTAATGACATCCATCATTTCACGGCGAATACGGACTACTTCTGATAGCCCCTTGTCATGGACTTTCTGGGGAGTAATATTCGTCGTGGTATAATTTCTAACTCTATGTTCATAGTAAGCCTTACCATTGGGCCAATATTGCGCCCCGACCCTATCCATACATTTGGGAGCATATTTTTCGGTATAGAAATCATACATTCTTTGATATTCAGGAATGACTATGTTCATAATCACCTGCGCACCTTCTTCTCGCAGCTCATCTTGGCGTTTATCTGAAATAAATTTAGGGAATGTCTCGAAAGGCTTGTAAAAGTTGCTTTTTTTAACCTCTGTTACAATATGAGTGGAAATCGATTTTTCATAGCCCTTCATCGGCTCGCAAGCATGAACGTAGCCTTCTTTAATAGCAAGAGCGAGTATCTCTATCCGTTCTTTATTGTATCTTGGATATTCTTTCAGGCGTTTAATGTAATTTATATAATCTTCTTCCTTACGATAAGAGGATCGAGCTGGCATACTGGCAAATGACATGTGCCAGCCTTCTCGGTTGGTAATGGGGAATAAATAGCTTTTAAAATCATAGGCTTCTTTTTGCATCTCCCGAGCACGTTTAAATAATTTAAAATTAATCAGTGCCTCCGCATCTAAGCTGCTTACCTTTATTGTGGAAAGCCTCTTTAAAATAATACGGTTATATTTATCCCTTGCCACAATATCTTGCAAAGAGCCGCCCCTAAGCTTATCTGCATAGCCTTTCAGACCCAAACTAGTGGCAAATTCAGGGCCATTCCTTAAGCCCTCCTGCCAATGGTCTTTTAATATTTTCTGAAAATTTGACCTACTGTCTGCTACCGCAAAGCCCGTCAGAAAAAGAAAACCGAGCAAGACGGCTAAAACAATCCCTATCAAGGCTATCAAAATTTTACGCATCATTATTTTCCCTCTTAATTTAAATCTGAAAAGAGGATAACTTATTTTTTACCCACTATGATACTATTTAATATCTTAAGGGGTATTTGACTTGAACAAAATAAAAAGCTACTGTGCAGTAACATTTATAACAGACGCTATAAAAGATGAGATTAAAATGACCGAAACTATAAAAAATTGGCAGGAACTTGCAGCAACCGAGCTACGAGGTAAAAAACCTGACGATTTAATCTGGGAAACGCCAGAGAAAATTGATGTCAAAATTCTCTATAGCGCAGAAGACTTAAAAGATAATCCCTATATCGGAAATTTACCTGGGTTTTTTCCTTTCACTCGGGGCGTGCGGGCAACAATGTACGCTAACCGTCCGTGGACAATTCGGCAATATGCAGGGTTTTCTACCGCCGAAGCTTCCAATACTTTTTACCGTAAGAACCTTGCCGCAGGGCAAAAAGGTCTTTCCATCGCCTTTGATCTTGCTACCCATAGAGGCTATGACAGCGATCACCCACGGGTAAGAGGTGACGTTGGTAAAGCGGGAGTTGCGATTGATTCTATCGAAGATATGAAAATATTATTTAACCGCATCCCTCTTGATAAAATGTCTGTATCCATGACAATGAACGGCGCTGTAATCCCTTGCCTAGCCTTTTATATCGTTGCAGCAGAAGAAGAAGGCGTTTCCTTAGACCAGCTATCGGGAACAATTCAAAATGACATTTTAAAAGAATTTATGGTTCGCAATACTTATATTTACCCTCCTGCTCCTAGCATTCGAATTATTGGCGATATTATTGAATTTACCTCTAAAAATATGCCTAAATTTAACAGCATCTCTATTTCTGGCTATCACATGCAAGAAGCAGGTGCAACGCAGCTTCAAGAGCTTGCCTTCACCCTCGCCGATGGCATGGAATATGTCCGCACCGCTATGGATAAAGGGCTTGATATTGATGTTTTTGCGCCCCGCCTCAGTTTCTTTTTTGCCACGGGCATGAATTTCTTTATGGAAATTGCAAAGCTTCGAGCAGCCCGCACAATCTGGGCTGAAATCATGCAAAATTTTGGTGCAAAAAATCCAAAAAGCTTGATGCTGCGAACCCACTGCCAAACGTCTGGGGTCTCGCTGACCGAAAAAGATCCCTATAATAATGTGGTTCGTACCACGGCAGAAGCCATGGCAGCTATGCTGGGCGGCACGCAGTCGCTTCATACAAATGCGCTTGACGAAGCCATCGCCCTGCCCACCGATTTTTCGGCTCGCATTGCCCGAAATACGCAGATTATTTTGCAAGAAGAAACGGGAATGTGCAAGGTTGTCGATCCTCTTGGTGGCTCATATTATGTGGAAACGCTCACCAATAATTTGGTTCAAGAAGCATGGAAATTGATCTGGGAAATAGAAGAAATGGGCGGCATGACCAAAGCGGTCGCAACGGGCATGCCTAAAATGCAGATTGAAACAGCCGCCGCAACAAAGCAAGCCCGAATAGATAAAGGCGAAGAGGTTGTGGTGGGGGTGAATAAATATGTCCTTGAGAAAGAAGATCCCATCAATACCCTTGAGATTAACAATGATACCGTACGCACAGGGCAAATCGCACGGCTTAAAAAACTTAAAAAGAGCCGTGATAGTAAAAAATGCGAAGCTGCACTTGATAGGTTAACGCAGGCAGCAAAAGACGGCGGCAACCTGCTTGCAGCGGCAATTGAGGCGGCAAGAGAGCGGGCAACGTTGGGAGAGATTTCGGACGCTATGGAAAAAATATTCAACAGACATAAGGCTGAAATAAAATCAATTTCAGGAGTTTACGGCGCTGCCTATAAAGGCGATGAAAAATTTGAAGCCATTCAAAAAACAATTGAAGAATTTGCCAAAACAGAAGGGCGCAGACCTAGAATGCTTGTGGTTAAAATGGGGCAAGATGGGCATGATAGAGGAGCGAAAGTCATTGCCACCGCTTTTGCCGATATTGGTTTTGATGTGGATGTGGGGACGCTATTTCAAACCCCTGAAGAAGCGGCAAGAGGAGCTATCGAAAATGACGTTCATGTGGTTGGTGTCTCTTCCCTTGCGGCAGGTCATAAAACGTTAATCCCCGAATTAATCAGCGCATTAAAGGCAGAGGGGGCTGATGATATTATAGTGGTTGCAGGCGGCGTTATCCCTGCTGCGGATTATGAAGAGCTATATGAAGGCGGTGTGGCGGCGATATTCGGGCCGGGAACAAATATCCCAGATGCCGCAGCAAAGGTTTTGGACGTTTTATCCCAGAGAAAATAAAGACTACCCCAGAGGAAACAAAAGCTACCCCAGAAAAAATAAAGGCTTTTTAAGAAACAGCTACGGGGGTATAATTTCTTTGACGGCTTGAAAAAATTAAAATTATTTCAGCAAAATTATTGCCAAGATTTTCAACAAAATGGTTACAGTCAGGAGCGATAAGAAAGCTCTGTCCTGCTTTTAACGGATATGAGTTTTCACCCATAAAAAGAACAATATTCCCTTGTTCAACCATCAAAAATTCATAGCAGTTTTTATGGTAATGATTTTCGCTAATGCTCTTTGGATTTAAACGCATTTTAGCAACGGAAATATCTGGCACTTTTGCTTGCCCACCATCAAGCAGCCATTCCATCGCTCCCCATGAAGTTTTTCGTTCTTTTGATTTCATTTTACTTTTCTGCGCCCCTTACTTTAAATCTTTAGAAAGCTCATAAAAACTGAATTTCTCTTTACCAATGATATAATCATGTACTCCCCTTTCTTTAAAGCCCAGTCTTTCATAAAAGCTTACCGCTCTCTGGTTTTTTTGCAGGACAGAAAGCCATATATTTTCCATATCATGCTGCTGTGCCGCCTTTAACATCTCGCTATATATTTTCGCGCCAATTCCCATAGAAAGATAATCCTTAAGCACATATATCTTTTGAAGCTGGACTTCTTTATGGTTTCTTGAAAAACTTGAGGCTGAATTTAATTTAAGCTTGCCATAACCAGCAGCAAGCCCATTGATCTCTGCAATCCAAAAGATATTATTTAGCTTTTTTATTCCACAGCGGATTTTTTCTACGGCAAATATTTTCTCATAATAATCCAGTAAATCTTGCGGGTCTCTAAAATCACACCCGAAAGTTTCACCAAAAGTGACACGCCCCAGCTCTGCAATATATTTTGCATCATCAACGCTCGCTTTTCTAATTTTAACCAAATTTTTCATAGCTCATAAGATATTTGAAAAATAAATAATATCCAGAATTATTTCCATTATTTAGATTATTTATAAAACCATTTTTAAAAAAAATCTTTTCCCATCACTGCTTTGCCTTTAAACTATAAGCATGAAAAAAATGCCCCGATTCTTAAAAAACTACAATGATGATCCTTATGGTAAACAAAGATGGCTTGCTTGGGGAATCGCTGTTTTTCTGCTTCTCGCCCTTTTTCAAAATATTTGGCAAAATCCATCTTGGCCTTATATTCTGTTTGGCGGCTTTATTGCATTTCTTTTTTATTCCATTGCCCGCCCCCCTTTTAGCCAAGATACAGAGCAGCGCATCCAAAAAATGCAGGAAACCCGCGTTACAGAATCCTACTGCCAATTTTCTAGTGAATTTAGATCACAAGCAGTTGACGGCGTTATTTTAAAAGCCGTTCTTGCACAATTAGCAGAATATCTGCCCGCTAATTTCCCTATCAGGTCAGAAGATGATCTTGTTAAAGATTACGGGTTAACAAAAAAGAATATTCGGGAATTAAAGCTATATTTAAGCGATATAACAGGCAGGTCACTGCTTGGCGAGAATGATAATTTATATTATAATAAAGCGCCCACCGTTTATAATTTAATATTATTTTTTGATCACCAGCCCTTCAGTCTTTCAAAGACTTATCATTAATGCCTGAAAAAACTTTAATCATCACCAACGGAGATGGAGCGGTGCATGTGATGAAAGCGGCAAAAATTAAGGCAGATTTTTTACCTTGGCGGGACGTTTTACATGAAGGCCCTGTGCCAGACGGTCTGTCATTAAAGGAGCTTTCTTTAGTCAGAGCCCAATATTTATCTTCTTTAGGCTGGAAAGAGAAATCTGACATTATTCAAGACTTTAAATCCCGAGACAAAAAGCTATATAATTTCAAAATATATGACAAAGTGATTCTTTGGTTTGAACATGACCTTTATGACCAATTACAAATCCTTCAGCTTCTTTCATTCTTTGCAGCCGCCGCCATGGGGCGCACAAAACTTACCATGATTTGCCGTGATCAATATTTAGGAAGGCAAAACCCAGACCAGCTTAAAAAAATGATCGCCGATGAGCAAGATGTAACGAAGGCACAATTATCTTTAGCCCAAAAAGCATGGCACGGGTTTCGGCAAAGCCGTTCTGATCAATGGCGTGCGCTTTTAAAAATAGACACCTCCTGCTTGCCTTTTCTAAAAAAAGCTGTCAAGCGAATGATAGAAGAATATCCGAGTGAAAAAACAGGGCTATCTCGCACAGAACGTGAAATACTCAAAATTCTATCAAAGGACGATTGTTCCTTTAAGAAACTTTTTCTAAGCTACCAAGAAACGGAAGAAATAGAATTTATGGGGGACGGGAGTTTTAAAAATATATTAAAAGGTTTTTTAGAAAATTCTCCTGCTCTCCTTAAACTCTCATATGGTGATAAAATAATCTTTCCCTTTGAAAGTAAACAAGTAATTTCTATTACACCCGATGGCATAAAAATATTATTAGCAAAAAGCAAACTTAAATATAAGCCTTTTTTAAGAAAATGGATCGGTGGGCTTCAACTTTAGGAATGGTTTATTAATATTTTTGAGACAAAATAAGAAAATAAATTGCAATATCAACATATTAGAGGCTATAAAGTTCTCAAATAAAACAGATATGGCATCGTTAAATTATATATCGGAATTGTAAAATGCTACAAAAAAAAATATCCTCAGGCATTATCGAAGAAAAGCTTGCTCTTCTTAACAAAGGTCTTCACATGCCTTGGGAAATTATCGAGGGGAAATTATATAAAAAATTTAAGTTTTTAAATTTTAGGGAAGCATTTGCATTTATGACCCATGTAGCAA
>JADGEY010000083.1 GCA_016744185.1 Emcibacteraceae bacterium
CATTAACCAGGCCGCAATATATGCATTCTCATCACTGAGTAGAGGTCTATACCGATAACAAGTCTGAGAAATAGTAAAGGCCGTACACGCAGCACGGATAGAAAGAAGTCCTGCAGATACAGCTCGTTTGGCCATATCTCGACGACGGGACGGCCTTACCACTTTTTTTGCATAGCCTCTTTGATCACATCATTTTGAAGCTGCACATCTGCATACATTTTTTTGAGCCGTGCATTTTCCATTTCAAGTTCTTTCATACGCGCCATTAAAGAGGCGTCCATCCCGCCAAATTTAGCGCGCCACTTATAAAACGAAGCGTTACTCATCCCATGCTCACGACATAAAGAAGCAACAGGGGTTCCTGCCTCAGCTTCTTTTAATATTTGCATGATATGACTGTCTGTATATCTAGGTTTCTTCATCGTAAAATCTCCTTAATTAAATCTTATAGAAAATTCTACTTAAAACCCCTACTAATTTGCGGGGGTATTACCCTCAAAATGTGGAAAAGCTTTCTCCCTTTTCAAAATCGTATATTCGAAAGGCCGCTCTTAAGCTTTATTCAGGCAGCAGTCAGATTTCTCATTTAGAACTGCTTCAAAGAACGGGCATTGAATATAGAGGGTCTCTCCCCGTCTGGAAGGTGGATTTTGCAGATGAAGAAGAAACAAGTTTTTATTTTAACCCTGCGACAGGGCAGCTAAAATCGGTGCGAACAAATCTTTGGCGGTTTTATGATTTTATGTGGATGCTACATATTATGGATTATGATACCAGAAATAATTTTAATCACCCGCTGCTTTATTTATTTGCGCTGGGGGCTTTAATCTTTTCATTATCTGGCTTTGTACTGGTTTATTTCCGCTTTACCAAAAGAGATTTTAAATGGTTGAAAAAATCTAAATAAGAGGGATTTAAAGATAAAAGAAGCCGCATGATTATTTTATCATGCGGCTTTTTTTGATTATTTTTAAATTATTTCTTAAAGCAAGTATTTTCAAGCCAATCTAAAAGTTCTGTATAGAACAGCTTTTTATGATCATAGAATAATGTATTACTAAAATGATCAGCACCTTTAAGCTCTATATATTTATGTTTTTTACCAAGTTTTTTAAGCTTTTTTACAAATGCTCTGCTGTGATAAACATCTACTCGTTGATCAATATCACCATGGATCACCATGATAGGAACATTCACATCTTCCACATGATCAATAGGAGAAAGACCTTTGACAGTTTCCCCTTGAATTTTACTTCTAAAGAGTTTAGCTGAAATTTGCGCCATATCACTTACGCCAGCACCTGCTACGGTACATTTGTAAATATTGTTTTTGCGCATAGAGCCAACAAAAGCAGCATAACCACCATAGCTCCATCCAAACATAGCGAGGCGGTCTTTATCTGCTAGACCTTTTTTGATGAGATATGCCATCCCATCATCAAGGTCATTTTGCATTTTATAACCCCATTCTTTATCACCAGCTTTCCAATGTTTCAGACCAAAACCAAGTGATCCTCTATATTGGGGCTGAATAACCATATAGCCATGATGAGCTAAAAGCTGAGACCATTCATCATAACCAGGATAATCTTGAGCCCAAGGTCCGCCGTGAGGCATAATAACTGTTGGAAAAGGGGCTTTGCCTTTTGGAATGGTGATATAAGCAGGAATCTTTAATCCATCACGAGCTTTGTAACGCACAAATTTCACTTTTGAAAGATGTTTAGGCTTGATATTTGGAAACTTGCTACCGATGTACGTTAGCTTAGATTTATTTTGCAGAAGATAATAAGTTCCCGCATCTTTAGGGCCGCTTGTTTGAACAATAATATTATTATCATCATCAGAACGGCTCGTCATATAAGATGTTTCATGAGGGAATAAATTATTTACAGCCTTCCTTAATGCTCCTGCTTCTTTATCAATATAGACAGCTTTAGTGTCTGAAGTTGTATATTCAAAACCCAATAATTGTCCATAATTATGGGGTTTGTTGCTGGTAATAATTCCTCCAGCATCGGCAGACTTTACACCAAATATTTTTTCTTTTAATTTACCTGTGGCAATATCAAGAGAATAAATACCAGCTTTATCTTCGCCGTTATTTGCAATCACAAATAGATCATTTGGATTGTCAGTATCAAAACCCAAAACATCAAAATTAACACGGTCTTTTCCTGCGTTCTTTTTAATAAGAATCCATTCTTTACTGCCTTTAAGACGGGCATAATATTCTTCTGTGAGTGAATTAATATCATAACTTTGAGCGACTCTAACTTCAGCGTCTTTATCAATCATATAGCCGTAGCTGTAAGTTGGGTTGCCGCGGAATATAGTTTTCTTTTTTCCAGAGTTAATATTGTAGTGGGCGATATTAACGTTTCTTTTCCCTTTGATGTAATAACTAAGGAGAGCTTCATTAGGTTTATGAGGTAGCCGATTCCATAAACGGGCATTACCGTCATTAGGAAGCATTTTCCATTTTCCAGTACCGTCACTATTTATAATATAGCTTCTGCCGCGCCATCTATTCTTTCCTCGTTTTGCTTTATTACGCAGGCTAATATATAGTTTTTCATTGTTCAGCCAAGCAAAACGAGTAAGCTCCATCTTTGCCGCCCCAATTCGAATAGGCGTTTTTTTTAAATCATTTGTTTTAAATATTTCTAATATATAGTGACCATTAAGGCTTGTGCCTCTTAACATGGCCAATTTTTTCCCATCTGGTGAAACAGAAATTTGCTGAATTGCAGGACGCATGGCAAAAGCGTCAATGGGCAGTGTTTCGGTTGCCGAAACAGCAGTATTAGATCCGATTACTAAAGTTATTAAGCCAATAAAAAAACAAAAAATACGTTTGTATTTCATCATATCTCATCCTCCAAAAATATTTTGTAAAAAGTTAAAAAAATAGGCGGACTAAAAGCCCGCCTATTTCTAATTATAGTTGTTTAGAATCTTTTACGTGCTGTGACGTAAATTGATCTACCATTAAGATCATAACCAATACCAAATGGATAGTTTCTTCTACCAAAAACGCCTGATGTATCAACTTTTTCAGGCGCTTTGTTAAAGACGTTACTGATACCAACGGTTACAGCATAATCACCAGGATTCCATGAAATAGCCGCATTATGTACAATATAATTATTTGTATAATATACAGGACGACACTTTATGCCTTTTGATTCATCTTTACATGGTGCGGAATGATCAAAATCATCCGCGCTGTTTTCGCCGCCTTGAATCCATCTAGAGAACCAAGAGAAACGGAAATCATCATAGCTAAGAGCTACGCGAGCTTGAGCACGCCAGAATGGGTATGTTGGCTTGCCTTCATCATTTGTAATAACCTCTTCAACTTGAGTAAGAGTTTCTTTTAGGTGTGAAGCTTTCACATCAAGAGTTACGCCCAATGTTTTTGAAGCAACTTCAAAATCTTGTTGGTACAAGAGATTTAAATCAATACCTTTAGATGTTCTACGACCAATATTGATGAATGATTTATCTACCATCATGACTTTTCCGGTTGCATCACGTTTGATACGATTACAGAAAGAACTTGTTGCATTAGGCTCATCAAGATTATTATAACATTTTCTAAAAATACTTCCTGTTGAAGGTTCTTGAATTGTATTTTTAATTTCAATATCATAATAAGTGATAGAAGCCGTTAGTCTAAAATCATCAGACCAAGGTTGATTAAAAACGATACCATATGTGAAGGAACGAGAAGTTTCTTCTTTAATATCATCCGCTCCACCTGTTACAAGTTCAGATGAATGGTTGGCAAGGTAAGTTGGAGTTAATCCCTGTTTAGTAGGGTCAACACCATCTGCCAAACACGCAGCTTTTACATGTTCAAGACGTTTATCATCATCTGCGTTATATGTTGGCACAGCATTTTGATCAAGAGGATCAGTGCTTCGAGCATTAGTTGGCACGACGCAGGTATCGTTAATTGTATTAAAACCACTTGTTCCATGCATAAATTGTTCGCGTAAGTTTGGCGCACGATAAGATGTACCATATGTACCACGGAATGTTAACCATTCAAAAGGACGATAAATCCCTTTAACATTATATGTAGCAGCACCAGCATAGAAACTTGGCTTTGTATAACGCACAGCTCCTGAAATGGTTAGTTCTTCCATAAGAGGCTTGCCTTGAACAAGCTCTAACTGAGATTCTGCAAAGAATTCGTTAAAATGACTTGTTCCATCAGCACCTTCATCCTTGAAGTAATGAATGATTTCCCCTTTAGATGCAACATCATTTGGATTAGATTCAATTGAATCTGAACGATATTCATAACCCATAACCAATGGAACATCTGTATCATTCCATGGCAATGTGAAAAGATCACCTTGAACAGTAAGTCCAGCCATTTTTTGTGCAATGATTGTTTCAAAATAACGATGTCCAAAGACATAATCACGTTCTGCTTGAGTAGCAAAATGACCGCCGCCTGGTTTATAAATAGAATCAGCAAACATATCGACAACAACGCAGCCATCAGACCCATTACCGCAAATTAGTTTAGTTGGATCATTAGGATCCCAGCGTGTTGTATCTAAAGAATTCATTAGTTTATCTGTTAAGATACCTTCTGAATTTTGTGTTCCTCTAGATCTAGAATATGAAAGATAAGCTTCATATGTCCAGTCGCTGTCTTTAATGAAAGGAATAGAGCCTTTAATTCCTGTGATAGTACGGAAATTATTCACTTTTACATCATAAACACTACGGTCACCGATGATACTTACAACAGGACGAACTTTAAAGTAACGACCCGTTTGACCAAAATACTGATGACAGCCTTGACCTTGACCTGTTCCGCCATTATCCGCACTACACGGGTTGGTTGGATTGTCTATAGAGACCGAAGGGAATAATTGATAAGCACCGTCTGTGATATGCATAGAACGGCTTGAGAATAAAGATTCAAAGAAGACTGTTGTATCATTATCATCTTCAAAACCATATTCACCGGATGCCATAACACTGTAGCGTTCAACGCCAGAAAGGAAATCAGCAGCGTAAGCACGGTCTGAATCACCAGAGTTATAAAGTGGATCTAGATAATTGACATCCCCGACACCGTCATCATTTGAATCAAAATAAACGCTGTCACTTGCATCAATAACGCCGTCACCATTTGAATCGTATCTTTTTACATTAGGGTAGCGCATAGCCCATGCAGGTAAAGAAGCTTCATTAAAGTTAGGAACGTTAATGTTTGTTGTACCTTTTTTGTAATAAACACTACCAAATGCACCGAAAATAATACGGTTAATCAAACCAGAAGTTTTACATTTGCTTGAGCTACCACTTGGCCAATAATTTTGGTTTTCGCTAAGGATATTACCTTTTGTATCTTCATAACGATATTCATTACAATGATTTATAAAGCTTCTATCGCTATATTTAGTTGTTTCGCGTTTGGAATATTCAGCACTTATTGTAAAGTTCGCATTGTCCCATGTTTTACCCCATATAGCGCCAACAGAATAGGTTTCACCACCGCCTTCAAAAGGAGCTCTAACAGAACCTTCAACTTCGATGCCGTCGAAATCTTTACGTAAGATCACGTTTGCCACCCCTGCCACAGCGTCAGAGCCGTAAACAGCAGAAGCACCATCAAGAAGAGATTCAATACGCGTAATCATCAAAGAAGGAATAAGGTTAAGGTCAGGAGCAACAGGAGCACCACCCACACCAGATGATGCCATACGGCGACCATTGATTAGAAGTAATGTCCGTCCAGCACCAAGACCACGGAATGAAACAGTTGTTCCACCAGCGCCGTTATCAAGTACAAAACCATTTAATGTATTGTCAATTTTAAGACCACTTGATTGAACAGAAGATTGCAGCATCTCTGTTGCATCAAAAAGGCCAATTTCACGTGAAATCTCACCAGAGATAATTTGAATAGGTGAAGCACTAGAAAATTCAGTACGGCGAATTCGAGAGCCTGTTACGACGATCTCTTCGATGCCGTCTTCATCTTCATCATCTTCTATGTCAGTGTCTGTTTCATCTGCTGTTTGTTCTACGGTAGGTTTTTTCTCATCGGCTTCTTGTGCCATAGAGATATTTGGAATTAAAAAGGCTGCAATCGCAAGTGCGGATGCGCTCGTCTTTAAATATCCATTCAGTCGTTGTAATATAAAGGTATCCATTTATATTCCTCCAGAAATATTTTACGTTAATTATTGTAGAATATAGAGGTTTAAAAGAATATTTTCTGAACAATGAAAATATAGCATCTGCCATATAACATTTTTATTTATAGATTATAATTCCACAAATAAATTAAGATAGCTTAGTAATATTAGACCTTAATATTACTCACAAATATACTTAGTAAAAACTCTTGCTCTAATTAAGCTCGGTATTTATTATTTTATCCAAGCTTTTTCAGTATATCTTATAATATTACAGGGACGCAACTTGTTTCTAAGGTTAAGGAAGTATTAAATATTTTAATCTGATTGCCATATGTCTTTTAGAATATTATATCGCAATTCGCACTAAATAACGCATAAAAGATGCTGTAATGCTATTTATGGAGAAGAGTGACTTAAACTAGTATATAATCATCTGATTTACTGTTTTGCTGCTAAGTTTTACCTTGTAATTCAATTTAAATACTATTAAAGTGCAGCTGTCTTTAAAGAACACTTGTTAGAAAATGCGTTTTACCTTACCTTAAAATAATAATTTGGAATTTAAAATGACTGAGATGTCAAATTTAATTGCGCCTGATGTAAAACTTAGGACAAAAATTATTCAATGGATAGGCGTAGCTTTTCTCGTCTATCTTTTGATTATGGCTGTGGGAATGATCGGGACGGGCTTTAAGTCCGCAGCGGGAGGCGATGCTAAAGCCCTTTTTGCTTTTGCAACAAACCCTTTTATGGGGCTTATTGTTGGAATTTTAGCCACGTCCCTTATTCAATCTTCTTCTACTGTTACTTCTATTATCGTGGGGCTTGTGGCAGGCGGATTATCCGTCGAGGTCGCTGTGCCTATGGTTATGGGCGCAAATATAGGAACAACGATTACAAATACAATTGTAAGCCTTGGTCATGTGGCTAAAAAGAAAGAATTTAGGCGGG
The DNA here is from genome assembly GCA_016744185.1 of Emcibacteraceae bacterium. Taxonomy (GTDB): domain Bacteria; phylum Pseudomonadota; class Alphaproteobacteria; order Sphingomonadales; family Emcibacteraceae; genus Pseudemcibacter. The sequence continues at coordinate 7,125 of JADGEY010000083.1, forward strand.
CTTTTGCTGCCGCAACCGTTCATGATTTTTTCAACCTTATGGCAGTGGTTATTTTTTTACCTCTTGAAATTGCCTTTCACATTCTTGAAAAAATAGGAGGTTATTTTGCAAATCTTTTACTTGGCGGTGAAAGCGTAAGCGTTAAAGGCTTTAACTTTATTAAGCCTATTACAAAACCTGTTATTAAAAAATTTAATGAATTTGCAGCGTGGATTGATGGTGACCTAAGTGGATTTATCTTAATTTTCCTTGGTATTACAATAATTTTCCTCTCTATTACTGTCATTGGAAAACTTCTTAAAAAACTTATGGTTGGGCGCGCAAAAATTATCATGCATAACGCCATTGGACGAAGCCCTAAGGCAGGCATTTTATCAGGGGCTGTTATTACAGTTCTTGTACAATCTTCTTCTACAACAACAAGTCTGATGGTACCGCTTGCGGGAGCTGGGGTCTTTCGTTTAAAACAAATATACCCCTTTACATTAGGGGCAAATATTGGAACTTGTATCACAGCATTGCTTGCCGCAACAGCTATAACAGGGGATACGGCAGTGTTTGCGCTTCAGATTGCTCTTGTGCATTTGATTTATAACCTATCTGCGGTATCTTTGATTTATGGGATTAAAAACCTGCGTAAAATCCCTGTACGCGGTGCGCTTTGGCTTGCAGGCATCGCAACAAAGAATAAGGTTATTGCCCTTATTTATATTTTGGGGACTTTCTTTGCTGTTCCTGGGATTCTTGTTTTTATCACACAGATGTTTGAATAAAGGAATATATCATGTCAAAAGATAATGAAAGTTCTGCGGAGAAAAAAACCGATGATACTCAAGACCTTCCAACAAAAAAATTAAAGAAACTTATTAAAAAAACAGAAACGACCTTGGAAGAATTAAAGTTAGAACTTGCAAAAAGAAAGTTAGATGACCAGCATGAAGGCGTGGATCATCTTGAAGAATATATGCAAGATGCAGAGCATAATTTAGCAAATATTGTAAAATTTATGAAAACAATATTCAAAAAATAGAATGAAAAAGGAAATATAATGGATATTAATTCACTTCCTGCCATTGTTACGGGCGGCTCATCTGGTCTTGGTGAAGCCACTGCAAGGCATCTTGCCTCTTTGGGAGCGAAAGTTACCATTTTTGATTTAAATGCAGAGCGAGGCGCAATTGTTGCCGCTGAAATCAAGGGTCATTTTGAAAAAGTAGATGTTACAAATGAGGCAAATGTTACAGCAGCCTTAGATAATGCCGAAAAAAAACATGGCGCAGCACGCATTTTGATAAACTGCGCAGGAATTGTTGTTGGATCAAAAACAGTTGGACGTGATAATATCCCCCATAGTTTAGAGAGTTTTTCACAAGCGATTAACATTAATTTAATCGGAACATTTAATGTGATCCGTCTTGTTTCTGCTCGCATGGCTGGATTAGAAGAATTAAATGAAGACCATGAGCGAGGCGTGATCATTAATACCGCTTCTATTGCCGCAATGGACGGGCAAATAGGGCAAGCAGCCTATGCAGCCTCTAAAGCTGGAATTGTTGGCTTAACCTTGCCTGTTGCCCGTGATCTAAGCCGTTTTGGCATTAGAGTATGTACAATTGCCCCAGGTATTTTCATCACCCCCATGATGTCTAGTTTAACCGAAGAAGTTCAAGATGCGCTTGGCGCCGCCGTTCCTTTTCCAAGCCGTATGGGAAAGCCAGAAGAATATGCCCAGCTGGCGCAGCAAATATGTGAAAATAGAATGCTAAATGGAGAGGTTATCCGCCTTGACGGTGCAATTCGCCTTGCTCCCCGTTAAAGGCTAAGGAGACGGTTTTATGATACAAGTTTTATTCCTCTGTATGGGAAACATATGCCGCTCCCCTACCGCAGAGGGCGTATTTCGCCATCATATTCAGAACCTTGGCATTAAAGAGGGCTACCGTGGTGATATTTTCATTGATTCAGCAGGAACAACTGGCTTTCATACAGGGCATAATCCTGATAAAAGATCGGTAGAAATCGCCCAAAGGAACGGTGTGAGTTTAGAAGGAATATCCTCTCGCCAAATTCATGAGAATGATTTCGAAAATTTTGACTATATTCTTGCAATGGATAAAGAAAATGTCGCAAGCTTAAAAAAAATGGGGGAAAAAAAACATCACCATAAAATTCATTTTTTCATGCATTTTTCTGAAGAAGAGCCTAAAATAGATGAAGTCCCTGACCCCTATTACGGCAGAGATGATGGTTTTGAATATGTCTTTAAAATTATAGAGCAAGCATCATTAGGTCTTATAAAACATATGCAAAATAAAAACCAAGTTTGATAGGCTTGAAATGAGGTGCCCCTAGTTTTCTAGACACCTTACTCTTTCCATTTTTGCTGTTCTTCAAAATCGATTGGTGACAGCAGACCATTGTTACCATGTTTTCGTTTTGGGTTGTAGAAGAATTCGATGTAATCGAAAACGTCATCCCGTGCATGCTTGCGGGTTGAGTGATGTGGCAACAGCTTTCTGGACAATTTTTTAAGCGACATTCTGAATTTGCTCAAACTCCACCGGTGACATATAATTATTAGCCGAATGAATTCTAATGCGATTATAAAACACCTCGATATATTCAA
>JADGEY010000084.1 GCA_016744185.1 Emcibacteraceae bacterium
GAACCATATTATGTCATTTGTTATTGCATGGGAACTATAAGTGATGCGTCAACACTCGAGACTGTCAGAAATTTTACTCAATAGCTTTTAAAATTAATTCCTCATCGCTAGATTCTTTTGCTAGAAAGAATCATAAACTAACACGAATGACAACCCCTAAAATTAACGGGCTCTAAGTCCAGTAAAAAATCCGAGGAATATCTCATCTTATGAATCTAGTAAAAATTCCGTGGAATATTTTACCTGCCTTAACGCAAAAACCGATGTGGATTCAGCAACCAATGGATGCGCTAAAAGATGACTTGCTAAAAATTTCTCAAATTTTTCAACATCTGGGACAACAACCATTAATGAATAATCAAAGCTGCCTACAACAGCGTAACATTCTAAAACTTCTGGTCTATCTGTTATGAATTTTTCAAATTCAACTCTTGTATCATCACCGTGCCTGACAAGCCGCACAGAAATTAAAACGCAAACTTTCATGCCAATCTTATGATGATCTAAAAGAGCCACCCGCGCCCGAATAATGCCGACTTCTTCCAAGTTTTTAATCCTGCGCCATACAGAAGTTGCCGACACCCCGATTTTAGATGAAATTTCTTGATGCGTTAGGTTAGAATCTTTTTGTAAAAGTTCTAAAATTGCTTTATCAGGATTGTCTAGTGAAATTTTCATTCTTATTTTCCATTTATTTGCAAAAAACACCCAATTATATACCAAAATGAGTAAAAATAGAAACAATTTTTCACTTATTGTGCAGTATAGTTTCTTTTCACCTTAAAAGACTTTAATAGGAAAAAACCATGTCTAAATTTTCACCCGAAAACTTTCCAAATCCGATGGGATTAGATGGATTTGAATTTGTCGAGTTTTGTTCGCCTCAACCAGACGAACTGCGAACGCTCTTTAAAAATATGGGCTTTTGCTTGATGGCAAAGCACCGCTCTAAAGATGTGGAACTTTACAGACAAGGGGGCGTTAATATTCTTGTAAATGCTGAACCTAACAGCCATGCTGAACGTTTTGCCTATGCCCATGGTCCTTCTATCTGCTCTATGGCTTTTCGGGTAAAAGATGCAAAATCAGCCTATGAGCGAGCAATCGAAAAGGGCGGCGAGGCTGTTCATGCGGATACGTCCCCTATGGAACTTTATATCCCTGCAATCGAAGGCGTGGGCGGATCACGGCTCTATTTTGTTGACCGCTACAAGGATAGTACAATTTATGATGTTGATTTTATTCCCGTAGAAAATGCCCCTGAATTTAATAGTGTAAAAGGCGTAGGGTTTCAGTTCATTGACCATCTCACCCATAATCTTTATATGGGGCGCATGTCTTATTGGGCTGATTTTTATGAGCGTATTTTTGGCTTCAAAGAACTTAAATATTTTGATATTGACGGGGTTAAAACAGGGCTTAGAAGTCAGGCAATGACATCGCCCTGCGGCAAAATTCATATTCCGCTTAATGAATCTAAAGATAGCAATTCTCAAATTGTCGAATATTTAAATGAATTTCGCGGAGAAGGCATTCAGCATGTTGCTTTTCATACCGACGCTATTTATCAAACAGTTGATGATTTAAAAGAAAAAAACGTTCCGCTTCAAGATTGCATTGATACCTATTATGACTTGATTAATGACCGCATTGATCAGCATGACGAAGATATTGCAGAATTATTTAAACGTAAAATTCTCATAGACGGCGGTAAAGATGATGGCATTTTACTTCAAATTTTTACAGATGTTGTCTGCGGCCCTGTTTTCTTTGAAATTATCCAAAGAAAAGGTAATAACGGTTTTGGCGAAGGAAACTTTAAAGCTTTATTTGAATCCATTGAGCTAGATCAAATGAGACGGGGCGTTATTTAACATTTTTAAAAATAAAAGGGCTTGTTATCTGCCGCAGCCCTAAATCAAATATTCAAGCAAATAGTCTTTCATTTTAGGCTATTTGCTTTTTTTTAATAAAAAAGGAAAAGATATTTTATTTTTTGCTAAAATATTGGTATATTCTACTTCCAATATTTATAAAGAAGTATATTCATGCCACCATTTGTAGAAGATGACATAGCCAAAATCTTAGAATCTTATCGCCAATCAATTGATAATATTGACGCATCTCTTATTCATATGCTGGCAGAACGATTTAAAATTACCCAAAAAATTGGCGAATATAAAGCAAAAAACGATTTGCCTCCCGCCGATAAACATAGAGAAATTCATCAAATTGAAAGACTTCGAGAACTTTCCCTTAATGCAAAGTTAGACCCTGATTTTTCTGAAAAATTTCTTCAGTTTATTATAAAGGAAGTCATTAGGCATCATGAATATATTAGAAGCACAGCTTCACAATAAATCTAATTTTATAGCTCAAAATTTACCTTGAGAAATAAGTTTTTGAGCTTTTTCAAAAGCGGCAGGATCATCTACATCCAGCCATAATTTCCCCTGAATATCAAATGTACGCGCCTTTCCCCATGCCCCCAGCATATTCATTGCGCCAGAAATGCTTTCATCACCCTTATCTGCGCTTGCCTTTAAAGCTTTAAACATGATTTGAGTACATTTAAAAATGCCCGTATCGAACGCATTATAATCTTCAATCATTTTACCGATATTGCTAATTTTATCAGCTGTGCATTTAAGTCTTGTAACATCTTCCATATCAATCATAGGGTTGGTGATATTATAATCGACGCACAGCGTAACCGTATCATCTTGCACCTGATGATTAATAATATCGCTAATGATTTCTGGATCAACGAGATGGTCACACATGGAAAGAAGAAAATCGCCTTTGATTAATTCATGAGCCACATAAACAGAAATACCATTTGGACGCTCCCATTCATCATTAATAACATGATTAATTTTTAAATTCTCACGCATCGCTAAATCGTCAAGGAACAGGCGAAGCTCTTCCCCTCTATAGCCGCTGACGATTACAAATTCTCTAACGCCGCCTATGCGTGCATTTTTAATAACCCGTTCAATAAGAGGAGAGCCAGCCAACATAATAAGCGGCTTGCTCTCTCCTTTATCACGCAGTCTACTGCCCGTTCCAGCAGCAACAATAAGGCATTTCATAGGATTATGAGGAAACCGCTACTTTAGCTGAACGGCTTTTAATATAGGCCTGCGTCATTTCATAGGCCTGATCATCTGTATATTGTACAGGCGGATGCTTGCAGAAATATGCAGAAGCTTCTGTTAAAATTCCGCCTTCACCATTATCAAGCGCAAGTTTACAACAGCGGATCATATCAATCGCAACGCCGGCCGAATTCGGAGAATCTTCAACAGACAGGCGAAGTTCGATATTCATCGGAACGCCGCCAAATAGATCACCTTCCATCCGAAGGAAGCAGACTTTATTATCATTCTGCCAAGGAATATAATCACTAGGCCCCACATGAATATTATCATCATCAAGACGGTGTGACGCTACTGCTTGTACAGCTTCTGTCTTAGATTCTTTTTTCGAAGCAAGACGGTCTTGGTTTTTCATATTAAGAAAGTCAGTATTTCCGCCTGTATTCAGCTGATAAGTACGGTCAAGAATAACGCCCCGCTTGGCAAATAAATCTGTCAACGTTCTATGAGTAATCGTTGCCCCAAGCTGAGCTTTAATATCATCACCAACAATTGGAAGATTGTGGGCTTTAAATTTTTCTGCCCATTCAGGATTGCTTGCAATAAAGACAGGCATGTTATTAATAAAAGCAACGCCCGCTTCCAAAGCACATTCTGCATAAAATTTAGCCGCCTCTTCTGATCCAACAGGCATATAGTTAAGAAGAATTTCAGTGCCGCTTGATTTAAGCTCAGCAACAATTTCATCTTTTGAAAGCTCGGTAGCATCAGAGACAAGAAAAGTTCTCTCATCTTTAAAATTCGCCATATGATCAGATACGCCGTCCAAAACAGGCCCCATTTTTACCATCGTACCAGAAAGTGGTAGGTCACTATGAAAAACAGTTGTGCAATTAGGCTTTTCAAAAATAGCTTCATTCACATCTTTACCAACTTTACGTCTGTCAACATCAAAAGCCGCAACCACGTCAATATCGCAAGGACGAAACCCGCCAACGTCCCAGTGCATAAGACCTGGAACAATATTCCCCTGAACTCTTTCAGGAGTATAAAAATAAATTCCTTGGATAAGTGAGCTTGCACAGTTTCCAATACCTGCAATGGCAATTTTAATTTTAGACATTTGGTGTGACCTTAATTTGTGAACCTGATTATATTTTAAAGATTGTGTTTTATACTTTAAATTTAAAATTTAATTTCTTAAAAATAACAAATATTCAAACAACCTATATCGTGCATGCATAACATGTTTTAAATTATCAACAACCATTAAACTGTAACATTTTTTGAAAAATTCTTTCTTGGCGTAGTTAAGTAAATACTGTATAAATCCAAAAATATCACATACTCAAATAGGAAAAAAACAATGTTTTATTTTATAAAAAAAATAAATTTACCTTTCAAACTTACCTTAATAATCCTTGCTGGGTTTCTTGCTTTTTCTTGTTCTTCTGAAAAAAAGACTGACCCTGAAATAAAACTTTCAAAATTTATGCTGGAAAATAAAAATAAAGCAGGTGTCATCAGTACCAAGAGTGGGCTTCAATATAAAATTTTACGTGAAGGCGACGGCGAGAAACCCTATGAAACTGATAAAGTTACAGTCCATTACAAAGGAACATTAACAGATGGTACGCCATTTGATAGCTCTTACGATAGAAAAGAAACCTCAAGCTTTCCCTTAAACCGCGTCATTAAAGGTTGGACGGAAGGTTTGCAGCTTATGAAGGTTGGCTCTAAGTTTGAATTTTTTGTCCCCTATCAGCTTGCTTACGGTGACAGAGCCAGAGGGGAAATTATCACAGCGCAATCAGATCTTATTTTTATTATTGAGCTGATTTCTATTAAAAAAATAAAATTATCTGCCTTTCTAAAAGAGAAAATGAAAGAAAAAGGCGTTATTATTCACCCTAGTAAACTTGCCTATAAAATTATTAAAGAAGGCACAGGGCGCAAGCCCGTAAAATCAGATACGGTAAGCGTTCATTATGAAGGGCGTTTGCCAAATGGTACGGTTTTTGACAGCTCATATGGCAAAAAACCCTTTGATACTCTATTAACCAGAGTCATTTCAGGCTGGACTATTGGGCTACAAGAAATGAAAGAAGGTGCAAAATATGAATTTTACATTCCCTCTCACCTTGCCTATGGCGAATATGGTTCTGGCGAAGATATTGCCCCTAATCAAGATCTTATTTTCACCATTGAGCTTCTTAAAATAAAAGCTGACTTTTTAGAAGAAATGGCAAAAGAAAAAGGCGTTTTAAAAACCTCCAGCGGTCTTCTTTATAAAAGCCTTAAAAAAGGGACAGGAAACGCCCCCTCTGCGACCGATACGGTTGAAGTTCATTACGAAGGATCACTTCCAAATGGCACGGTTTTTGACAGCTCTTACAAACGCCGCGAAACCATAGAATTTCCTCTAGACGGAGTCATTAAAGGCTGGACAGAAGGTCTTCAGCTTATGAAAGAAGGCGGAACAATGAAGTTTTATATTCCATCTGACCTTGCCTACGGCGCACGGGGCGTACCGCAAGCTGGCATTGCTCCTAATCAACCTCTCATTTTTAAAGTAGAGCTTGTTAAAATTATAAAAGAACAAACGAAGCCTGTAAAAGAGCCTGTAAAAAAAGGAAAATAAATGTCAGATTTTTTAAAAGAAAATAGTAAAAAAGACGGAATCACGGTAACGGATAGTGGACTTCAATATAAAATATTACTTGAAGGGTCTGGCATGCAGCCAGCCGCAACAGATACGGTTACAGTTCATTATGAAGGCACGCTTCCCGATGGCAGTGTTTTTGACAGCTCCTACGCACGCGGAGAAGAAATCTCATTTGGACTAAACCAAGTGATAGCTGGCTGGACAGAAGGTCTTCAGCTTATGAAAGAAGGTTCAAAATATAAATTTTTTATCCCCTCTAAGCTTGGCTATGGAGAGAGAGGCGCAGGCGGAATGATCGGCCCTCACCAAGATTTAGTCTTTAAAGTTGAACTTATCCGAATTTCATAACATTAAGTTTAAAAAATAAGCGGCCCTAGATGCGCTATGCACAAAGTGGGTGAGGATCGTTATGAGGTCTAGGGCCGCTTAAGTCTCTTCATTAATCAGTAATGATTAATGTATTCTTTGAAACATCACTCTTTAAAAAAGAGCGAATTATTACGAAAAAAAGGGGAATTATAGCCATCAAAGAAAAGAGATTTCTTTAGGAGCTTTCAATTTTCCAGCTCCCATCAGCCTGACGGCATGCTTTGCCATAAGCTTCTTTAACTTCACCGCCGATTGTTACCGTCTGTTGGTATTCTCTACAATATTTACCAGAACGGCGTTCCTGAGAAGCGGGTTTTGCCACGTAAGTTCCTGAATGACCTGTGTCTGGGTTATGCCATGCAGTCGTTTGACCAGACCTTGTATGTTCAAGAGAATTATACCGTGCGTTATTCATCGCAGCTCGGTCTGCTTTATCTAAACTTTTACCGATTGAAGAGCCCAGCGCCGCACCTGCCACGCCGCCAAACATTGCACCAACAACTCTTGCATCATGATCGTTACCCCCAATAGCCATGCCGATTCCAGCCCCAATGATTGTCCCAAATAAAGAACCTGATTCTTGTTTACTACAGCCCGCAGGGCCTGCTATTGAGAATAACGTTACTAATATACCTGTATATATAATTTTAAATTTTTTCATGATACTTCCCTAATATTTAAAAAATAATAAATTCAAGCCCACGTTATGAACTGATTTTAAAATAAGGAAGTTACACTGAACAGAAGATGAACATGATATTCAGGCTTTAAGCGGGCAAAGAAGGCAAAATGATTTCAGCCGTTAACCCTTTGTTATTAGATGACTTATTGCTATCATATAAAGTTATTTCCCCCCCATAAAGATGGGTTAAATCTTTGACAATTGAAAGACCGAGCCCTGTACCTGGAGTATTTTCATCAAGTCTCTCGCCTCTTGAAAAAACACTTTTTTGAAGAGGCAAATCAATGCCAGAACCATCATCAATAATTAAAATATGGATCATCTCCTTTTTCAAGAAACAAGAAAGAATTATTTCTTCTTTTGCCCATTTTGCGGCATTTTCAAGAAGATTTCCGATCATCTCCTCTAAATCCTGCCTCTCGCCTTTAAAAATTAAATCATCTGCACTCTGCGCATTAAAAATAAATTTTTTACCTCGGGCGACAAGTCTCATCGCTCTTATAAGGTCTGTTAAAACAGGGCGAATTTTACAGTGGCTAGAAATAACATTTAAGCTCGCAGCCATTCTTGCACGCCCTAAATAATAATCTATTTGACGGTGCATAACCCCTGTTTGCACTTCCACTTGGTCTGATAGTTTTTCAGACCTATTTTTTTTATCTAAGGCAGCTTCATTCATCATAATTGTCAAAGGGGTTTTAAGAGCATGCGCAAGATTTCCAACCTGCGTTCGTGATCTTTCAACAATTTGCCTATTATGATCAATTAATGCATTAAGCTCGCCTGCAAGGGGTCTAATTTCAGAGGGCAAATCGCTCGGCATATGACTTTCAGTGCCATTTCTTATTTTTGTAAGAAATGATTTAATCTTGCCCAGAGGACGCAGAGTAAAAATAACTTGAAGCCCTGAAAATAATAATAAACCTACCCCTAATATAGAAAGATAAATTAATAAAATACGATCAAATTCATCAACCTGCTGGCGAATTTCACTTTGATCAATCGCAACAGAAAACCTAAAGGTAATATCATTTTCTGCAATATAAACATCTCTTTCAACCATTTTCAACATTTGATTTTCCGGCCCTAAAACTTCACTAAAACGTATTTTTTTAGCGGAAATGTTGAAATCAGGCGATAGAGCCTCGTCCCAGAGAGAAACTGAACGAATAGGCTGAGTTAAATTCTTTGTTGAAATTTGCCAGTACCAGCCTGAATAAGCTGTTTCAAACCTTGGGTCTGTCATTGTCTCTGATAAATCACCAATATTTTGTAAATCAGACGTTCCAATACGAATAAGATTATCCATAAGACTGACAAGCCGCCCGTTAAAATTATCTTCCATCGCCGACCTAAAGGTAAGAGAAAGCAAAAACCCTGCAAGCAATAATACAAAAACCGTCCAAACAAGCGAGATAGAAAACATTCTAAGCCATAAAGGTGCTGAACCCATCTTTCTTCCAATGGAGATACCTTCTTTTTTAGGGCTTTTTATCGCTAATGATAATTTTTTAAATAATTTCATATGATGAAAAACTCAGATTATTCATTTATCAATTGATAACCAAGGCCGCGCACTGTTTTAATTACATTCACATTCAACTTACGCCTTATCCGCGTTACAAAAACTTCAATTGTATTTGAATCACGGTCAAAATCTTGGTCATAAATATGTTCTGTAAGCTCTGTACGAGAAATTACTTTTTCAGGGTGATGCATCATATAAGAAAGAAGTTTATATTCCTGCGCTGTAAGTTTAATCGGCATGCCATTCACAGCAACCCTAGATGTATTTGTATTAAGGCTGACCGCTCCGCAGCATAATTCAGGCGATGCTTGTCCCGCAGCACGCCTAATAAGCGCCCTAACCCTTGCCAGAATTTCTTCGACTTGAAAAGGTTTAGTGACATAATCATCTGCGCCGACATCAAGTCCGGCTACTTTATCAGACCAGCCATCGCGCGCCGTTAAAATTAAAACAGGGACAGCAATTTTTTGATCTCGCCATTTTTTCAAAACCGATAGACCGTCCATAATAGGCAGACCAAGGTCTAAAATAATAACATCATAGCTTTCATTTTCCCCTAGAAACAAAGCGTCTTCGCCATCAAAAGAGCAATCAACACTATAGCCTGCATCTTCTAAAACAAGGCGCATTTGCCTTGATAGTTCGGTATCATCTTCAACAAGTAAAAGACGCATAAATCTTCCTTTATTATTTTTTACCTTTAACGCTTAGAATTTTCGCGCTCCGAGCATCCAACGTCACAGAAATTAATTCTCCCTCAAGGGTAACTAATTTTATATTGTAAATATAAGGGCGTTTTTTATTACTGAGCTCAAAGAGCTTAATACCAATGATTTTTCCTTTATATTTTTTAACCACAGCCTTTTTAATTTGAGAGAGTGGAACAATCCGTCCCATTCGCATCGCTTCACGTACCTTATCATGACGCAACATATATTCAGGGGAACGGTTTTGCTGTCTAAGAAGGGGATGCTGCACTATAGAAATAGGCTCTTTAGGGATAATTTTAGGGATCTTAACTGTTTGAGCGAATGTTAAAGAAGGGACAATATATAAAATGAAAATAAAACAAACGCTCCCAGCTTTTGAAAAACTGAAAGTGCGCATCCCCTTATTCATATTTTTTTTTAAATTAAAACCTATCATCCGATCATCTCATATCCAACCATATTTAAATATAACAATAATACTGAATAGAATATGAATATTTTTAATATTTAGTTATTTTAAGAACTCAAAAATCCATTATATAGGCAATTAATTAATTTTAAACTCTATTTCTTAAATCTCATTG
>JADGEY010000085.1 GCA_016744185.1 Emcibacteraceae bacterium
ACTATCGTGAGTTTATATATTTAGTATATGCAATTTAGTGTACATTTTATTTGAAAAATTGATTTTGTAAAATAATTTTACAGTTCTATTGAGGAATTCTTATCTTTCAACAAGAAAATTACCAAAATTTAATCTATTTGCTAAATTCTTCTTCATGAAGCCAAGATACGTGGGTTTGAACGGTTTTATCTTTAGACCATTCTTCTAGCATTGTTGGGGCAATATCATGAAGCTCTTTCATCTGCTGCGGCGTATGAGTGTTATAGGCAAGCTCAAGACGGTGACCATTTGGATCATTAAAATAAATAGATTTAAAAATCCCGTGATTGGTCGGGCCGATGACGGAAATACCGTTTTTTTTAAGGTTTTCTTTTGCAGCCATCAGAGCTTCTTTATCCTTGACCTTAAAGGCGATATGCTGCACCCAAGAAGGTGTATTGGGGTCGCAGCCCATAGGCGGTGAATTTGGAATTTCAAAAAACGCCAGCACATTTCCGTTCCCTGCATCTAAAAATAAATGCATATAGGGATCAGGCTCGCCTGTTGAGGGGACTTTATCTTCTGATATGGCAAGCTGGAAATCCATGTTTAAATTTTTTTGATAAAATTCAACGGTTTGTTTTGCATCATTGCATCTATAGGCAACATGATGAATACCTTGTAGCATTTTAATTCCCTTCAAAGTTTTTAAGCGTAATAATGAGAGAATAATAGTTACAAGTGAAACTAATGTCAAGTTCTGCTCTGGCAAAGCTTAACAATCCGGAGAGAGCTTAAAAATAATGCCCCAAGATAATTGCCATAAAAAATAGAATCCCAAAATGATGATTTGATTTAAATAACCTAAGGCACATTTTACTATCGTCAGTATCAAGCGATTTTATTTGATAGATAAGATGATAAAAGGGCAGGGACATAAGAGCAAAAAATCCCATTTTTAACCCAGAAAGATAGCCGCTAAATAAAAAACAAAGCCCTGCGCTGCTATAAAAAAACACTAGCCATTTTTTCGTATTATGCCCCAGCGTAAGAGCGGTTGATTTTACGCCAATTTTTAAATCATCTTCTTTATCTTGATGAGCATAAATCGTATCATAGCCTAATGTCCAAAAAATGCCGCCTAAATATAATAGCAAGGCCTGAAAAGAAAGCTCTCCCGTAAGAGCCGCCCAGCCTGCAAGCGCGCCCCAATTAAAGGTAAAGCCCAAGATGAGCTGAGGGTAGTTGGTTATTCTTTTCATGAAAGGATAGATAATGATTAAAATTACCGAGCTTAAACAGAGTTTAACCGTAAAATCATTAAACTGGAGTAAAATAAGAAGTCCGATAGAGCATAAAAACAGCAGAAAAATAACAGCAGCGGTGGTGCTAATGCGTCCGCTTGGCAGGGGGCGATTTTTTGTGCGTTCGACTTTTGCATCAAAATCTTTGTCGGCGAGGTCATTAATCACGCAGCCTGCACCCCGCATGACAAATGCCCCGATGCAAAAAAGAATCATCAGGGGAATTTGGGGGATAAGGGACTCGCCCCAAAATACTGGCGCATTATTATGACTAGCAAGAGCAATCGACCACAGGCAAGGCCAAAGCAGCAACCAAGTCCCAATCGGACGATCTGCCCGCATTAATTGCAGGTAAGGAACAGAAAATGACGGCGCAGCGCGGTAAATCCAATGATTTTGCAAAGCGTCCGTTGTTTTAGGGGGAGCCTTTGGGTTATGGTTTGATGTTTCTATTGGCATAATGACTGAGCTTTGTTACATATAATATAAATTATAATACAGGATAATGCTTTATACCCTAATTGGAAAGATTTAATGGCAAATATAAGGATCTATACTTATGAAGAGTTTAAAGTTGGAAAAACCATTTTAATGGAAAATTCCGTGGGGCATTATTTAGTCAATGTCATGCGGGCTAAACGGGGTGATCTTGTTGCGCTCTTTAATGGCAAAGAGGGGGAATGGCGGGCTGAAATCATAAAAATTGGTAGAGGAAAAGCCTCTCTTACAATTAGGGAGCAGCTGCGCCCCCAGTCTGAATCTTCTGATCTATGGTATTTATTTGCGCCGCTTAAAAAAGCCCGCATGGATTATATGATGCAAAAAGCGGCAGAACTAGGGGTCAGTCTTATTCGTCCTATCCAGACAGAACACACGCATATGGACCGCATAAAATGGCATAAGATGGAAGCAAATGTGATCGAAGCTTCCGAGCAATCGGGCAGATTAACCGTGCCTAAGCTTGAAGATATGATTAAGCTTCCCGAACTATTAAAAGGCTGGCAGAGTGACCGTAAAATTATATTTTGCGATGAAGTGGGGGATGCTGACACCATGATTTCTGCAGCGGAAAAATTTAAAGGGCAGGCAGATAAATGGGCGGTTCTTATCGGTCCAGAAGGCGGATTTTCCAAAGAAGAAAGAGAGCTTATTCGCTCTCACCCAGCGGTCGTTCCAATTACGCTTGGGCATCAAATTTTACGGGCAGATACGGCGGGGGTTGCCGCACTTTCTTTATGGCAAGCAACTTTTGGGCTTTATGACAAGCGGCTTTCGGTGACTGGAATTAGGGGAGAATAAAGATGAAAGATGATGATAAAAATTTCAAATCCCCTTGGGATAAAAAGAGCAAAAAAGAAAAGCCAGTTTTGCCAAAGCAAACCCAGAGGCAGCCGCTAAAACCCGAAGATGATCCTCATTATTATTGGGAGGGGGAGCTTACATCACAGCATATGGGTTTCTGGAAGCAAGCAGGAATTTGGGGTGTGATTTGCGTTATTGCTATTATCTGCGCTGGCATATGGAATGAAATGGGGCGGGGCGAGTATGATGCTTTAACAAGAGGGACTGAAATCACCGATGAAAATGGTCGCCGTGCGATTACTTATAGGGCAACAGAGCTGGGTCATTTTATCATCGCTGCGCAGATTAATGGTGTCTCTATTGATTTTCTGCTTGATACAGGCGCGACGGAAATTGCTTTTTCAAAAAAAGATGCGCAGCTTATCGGTTTTAATATGAAAAGCCTTAAATATAATATGCCTATACTGACAGCAAATGGTACGTCCCATAGCGCAAGAGTTAAGATCGATACGATTGAATTTGGACCTATTTATATGAAAAGCCTTAACGCTCATGTGGTGGGCGGTCAAATGGAAGGCTCTCTTTTAGGAATGAATTTTTTAAAAAGACTTTCTGGCTATGAAGTTCGCAGCGGCATATTGACATTATACCCGTAATAGCTACATATAGTTTAAAGTAAAAATAGCCACAGCTAAGGATTAAGGACGTGATGAATAGAGCAACAATAGTTGAAAATAAACAGCAGCTTATCACCTATATTGCAGAAGGAAATAAGCCTAAATCTGAATGGAGCATTGGTACGGAACATGAGAAATTTTGTTTTTGCGCCGAGAGCTATAAACCTGTACCTTATTTTGGCGAGCGTTCTATTAATGCGATCCTAACGACGATTCAAGGCTTTGGCTGGGAGCCTATGATGGAAGGGGAGAACGTTATTGGGCTTAAAAAAGATGGGGCTTCCATTACGCTAGAGCCGGGCGGACAGTTAGAGCTTTCTGGCGCAATGCTAACCACTCTGCACCAAACATGCCGTGAGGTCAATGATCATTTAAATCAAGTTAAATCTGTTAGCGAGCAGCTCGGCATTGGGTTTCTAGGGGTGGGCTTTAACCCTTTAACACCGCGGCAAGAGGTTCCGATAATGCCAAAAGGACGTTACGGCATTATGCTGAACTATATGCCAAAAAAAGGCAGCCTTGGTCTTGATATGATGCTGCGCACTTCTACGGTGCAGGTTAATTTAGATTATTCATCAGAAGCAGACATGGTTAAAAAATTCCGTGTCTCATTAGCACTTCAGCCGGTTGCGACCGCTCTTTTTGCATCTTCCCCTTTTAAAGAAGGAAAGCCGAACGGTTATAAAAGCTACCGAAGCCATATTTGGACAGATACCGATCCTGACCGCTGCGGGATTTTACCTTTTGTTTTTGATGATGCGATGGGGTTTGAAGCTTATGTCGACTATATTTTAAATGTGCCAATGTATTTTATCAACCGTGATGGAATCTATCATGACGTGTCGGGCAAAAGCTTTAAAGATTTTATGAATGGAACGCTGGAAGGCTTTAAGGGCTCTCTTCCGACTATTGCGGATTGGGAAGATCATATGTCTACTGTTTTTCCCGAAGTTCGGCTTAAAAAATTCTTAGAAATGCGGGGCGCAGATACGGGGCCTTGGGGCAGTATTTGTTCGCTTCCTGCTTTTTGGGTGGGGCTTTTATACGAGCAAAGCTCTTTGGACGCTGCGTGGGATTTGGTCAAGGATTGGACAGATGAAGAGCATGCAGCCTTACGCCTGAACGTTCCCAAAGAAGCATTTCATACGAAATTTAGAAATGGCACGGTAAGAGATATTGCAAGAGAAGTTCTAAAAATTTCAGGCGCAGGATTAAAGCTTCGGGCAGAGCTTAATCACAACGGCGATGATGAACAGATTTTCTTAAAATGTTTAAATGATATGGTCGCTAAAAACCAAACCAGAGCCGAAGAGATGCTTGAAAAATATCATGGTGAATGGAACAAAGATATTACAAAGCTTTATAAAGAATATGCTTTTTAAACAGGCTTGTTATTTAATGCCTGTTTGCAGTCCATCAATGGAAAGCTTGTTTTTTTCTTGCTGATAATCTTCTATGCCTTTATCGCCTTTTTTCTCTGCCCAATCATTTAGGGTAGGGCGGTGGTCTATAAAATCATAAAAAGGCACAGCGTAGCCGCATGAGGTTTGAGCTGTTTCAATATCCAAAATGAAAATTTGCCGTGCGCCCGCAACTTTGGGCAGAATTTTGGCATATTTTTCATAATCTTGATCTTTTGGCATGATCTCAAATGCCGTGCCATAAAGTCTTAAAATCATCGGTACTTTGGTAAAACTGCAAAACATCATGGTCATTCTGCCATTTTGAAGAATATGAGCAGAAGTCTCATTACCGCTGCCCGTCATATTGACATAGGCAATCTGGCGAGCATTTAAAACCCGAAGGCAGTCCTGCCCTTTAGGAGAAAGATTAATCCGCCCTTCTATTGGAGCGGTTGCCACAAAGAAAATTTTCTGCTCTTCAATGGTTTTGATAAGCTTGGGGGTTAATTCATTATAAAATTTTGCCATGATAATTTTCTTACCGTTTATAAAATGGCAGCCTTAAAAAGCACCGCCATTTTTAAATGAATTTTATAAAGCCACAAGCGAGCTAGCAATAAAGGGCTTGAATAGTTGTATATTCTTTAAGACCTTCTTGACCAAATTCAACCCCAATGCCTGATGATTTAACGCCGCCAAAAGGGACGTTTGGCTGAATTGCACCATGGTTGTTAATCCAAACGCTTCCGCATTCAAGGCGGCTGGCGATTGCTTTTGCTTTTGCTTTGTCAGATGACCAAACAGAGCCGCCAAGACCATTTTCAGAAGCGTTGGCACGGCGAATAACATCTTCAATATCTGTATATTTAATGATCGGCAGGACAGGACCAAATTGCTCTTGGTCAACAATAGCAAAGCCGTCTGTAACGTCCGCAAGAAGGGTAATGGGGTAAAAATTCCCTTTTCCGCCTACAGGGTCTGCGCCCATAAGAACGCGCGCACCTTTTGCAATAGCATCATCGGTGAGGCTCTTAACTTTTTCATATTGCATTTTATTTTGGATAGGGCCCAATATTGACCCTTCTTCAAGACCATTTCCCATAGGGATATTTTTTGCAAAATTCGTCAGATGCTCGCAGACATCATCATAGACATCTTCATGAACATATAGTCTTTTAAGGGCGGCGCAGGTCTGTCCGCCGTTAATAAATGCGCCCCAAAAAAGACCCTCAGCAATAGCCGCAGCGTCCACATCGCCAAGCACAATGCCCGCATCATTACCGCCAAGCTCTAAGGTGAGCCGTTTTAGCGTTGGGGCTGCACTCGCCATGATTTTTTCGCCCGTTGCGCATGAGCCTGTAAAGACAATTTTATGAATGTCTTTATGCTCGCTCATCATGCGCCCAAGATCATCTGTTCCCGTGACCACATTTAAAACGCCTTTTGGCAAGGCAGAACCAAGCAGCTCAATAAGGCGTATGGTGCTAAGCGGCGTATAGGGTGAGGGTTTAAGGACGACAGTGTTTCCGCTGCGAATAGCAGGAATAATATGCCAAACCGCAATCATTAAAGGCCAGTTCCAAGGAGTGATAGACCCGACAACACCAATAGGTTTACGGTGTAGCTCTACTCTGCCTTCTTCAGTATCTTGAATAACTTCAACGGGAAGCTCAAGATCGGCGGTATAATGCGTCCAGCCTTCTGCGCCGCCAAGCTCAAAACGTGAGCCAAGCCCATTAAGAGGCTTGCCCTGTTCCTGCGTTAAAAGATGAGCCAGCTCTTCTGCATTTTTATTAATAATCGCTCCTAGATTATGACAGGCATTTTTGCGCTCTTCATCACTGGTTTCGCTCCAGCCTTTAAAGGCTGCATTAGCGGCGGCGGCGGCATCATTTAAATGAGCCTCTGTTGCGATAGGGCATTTACCGACAATCTCATCAGTCGCAGGATTTACAATATCCATATAATCCGTAGTAGAGACATTTTTACCGTTAATAAATAAATTAAATTCCATCATTTTACTCTCTTATTGATATTCAGTATTTGGCAGCTTTCCTTATATTCTGATTCAAGTTTACAGAGAATTATAAGAGCTGTAAATAGCTTATATTTTTCTATAATAACCTCTATAACAGCAGGGACATTTAACTTGTTTGGCTGTGACATTTGTAGATTATTTTATAAGATGGGGAGTTTTTTTGATTGACGAATATTTCTTAATATAGTTTAATTAATTTTTAACGCAGTTTGATTATGTTTGATAATTAATTCTCTGTAAATTTAATAAAGTTAGATTATGAATATGAAATGTTCGTTTATTACAAAAAAAATTATATTTCTTTTAAGTTTTTTTATTCTTAGTAATTTTGCTCAGGCTGAAACCCTTTATGTGGGGCTTGATAAGCAATATAAACTTCCCAGTCAGGCTATTCGCGCGGCAAAAGATGGGGATGTTATTTTAATTGATGCAGGATTATATAAAAGTGATTATGCGGTTTTTTCTGTCAATAACCTAACGCTTAAATCTGTTGGAGGTTACGCCCATATAAGGGCAAGAAAAAGCATAAGAAATAGAAAAGCTATTTGGGTTATTAGGGGGGATAACGTCATTGTTGATGGCATTAAATTTACGGGAGCGTACGTCTCTGATAAAAATGGCGCAGGAATCCGTATGGAAGGGCGTAAATTAACAATTAAAAATTCATTTTTTGAGAATAATGAAATTAATTTATTGACGAATAATGATGATTGGCAGGAATTATATATTACGGATTCCGTATTTTCTACGCCAAGAAAACATAAATTTATACCTCATAATATTTATGCAGGATCAATTAAATATTTTTCTATTAAAAATAGTAAGATTTATAAAGCTAATCAAGGGCATAATATTAAAAGTAGAGCCAAGGTTACTCGCATTATAAATAATGAAATTTATGATGCTGATGATTATGCGGCAAGTTATCAGATTGATATTTCTTATGGCGGAGATGTTTATATCTCAGGGAATATTATCAAAAAAAGCAGCCGTGCAGAAAATAATAGCATTATTTCTTATGCTGCAGAAGGCGTTAATTATGAAGAAAATAAGATAGTCATTGAGAATAACCATATCTATAATGAAAAGAGAAATGCTGTTTTTCTTCTTAATAAGTCCTATGTAGAGCCCAAATTAAAAAACAATAAGTTTGAAGGTCTTCCCGTTAAGGTCAGCGGCTCATTGAGCAGCCGTTTTGCAGAGGTCTTAAAAAAAAAGTTAAAGCTTGCCCTAAAATAATAGGGGGGCTTGTTCTTATCATTGTTTTTATGGGGATGGCTATTCTTTGGCTGCTTTATAATCTATGGCGTAGAAGGCGGGAAAACAAGCAGGCTTGATGCCTCTATTTCACTGAATTTAGTCTTTTTTTGGTTGTAAAGGGGGCTTTATTCGTTTTAAGCTTGCGTTCCCCCAACGGTAATCCCGTTGATGCGTAATGTTGGCTGCCCTACGCCGACAGGAACGCTTTGTCCTGCTTTTCCGCAAATGCCAACGCCATCGTCTAACTTTAGATCATTTCCGATGGCAGATACTTTTTTAAGGACATCTGCGCCGTTACCAATAAGGGTTGCGCCTTTAACGGGTGCGCCGATTTTACCGTCTTTGACAAGGTAAGCTTCTGTACAGCTAAAGACGAATTTTCCGTTGGTAACATCGACTTGTCCGCCGCCAAAATTCACCGCATATAAACCATTTTTAACGCCTGCTAGAATTTCTTCAGGCTCTTGGTTCCCCGCCAGCATATATGTATTTGTCATGCGGGGCATCGGTTGATGAGCGTAGCTTTGACGGCGGCCATTTCCTGTTGATTGCCCCCCCATAAGCCGCCCATTCATGCGGTCTTGCATATAGCCAACAAGCTTACCATCTTTGATCAAGGTCGTGCATCTGCTTTTTGTGCCTTCATCATCTATCGAAATAGAGCCACGTTTTTCGGGTATTGTGCCATCATCAACAATCGTAACGCCTTTGGCAGCGATTTGTTCGCCCATAAGTCCTGCAAAGGCTGACGTGCCTTTACGGTTAAAATCACCTTCTAGCCCGTGACCAATGGCCTCATGCAGCAGTACGCCCGGCCAGCCAGCCCCCAGAATGATGTCCATTTCACCCGCAGGGGCAGGCACGCTTTCCAGATTAACAAGAGCTTGGCGTAAGGCTTCGTCTGTTTGGGCTTTCCAATGTTCTTCGTTAAAGAGCAAATTATAATCATATCTGCCGCCTTTACCGCTGTATCCTGCTTCCATTTTATCGCCGTCCTTGGCAATGACCGAAATATTAAGCCGTACCAGAGGGCGAATGTCTGTCTGGCGGTGACCGCCAGGGCGGATAATTTCGATATAATGCCATTCTGCGCTCAGCGAGCAGCTTACTTGATTAACTTTTGGGTCACGTGATCTAGCATATTCATTAATTTTTTCAAGTAAATCTACTTTTTCGGTAAAGCTAATGCCGCCGAGGGGGTTATCAGAAGAATATAGTGATTCGGCATTGCGGCAGGGCGGCAGGGCTAAAGTTCCTTCATAGCCGCTTTTTATTGATTTTACTGTTGTTGAGGCTCTCTTTAAAGCGTCGCCTGAAAGCTCAGATGAATGGGCATAGGCTGTTTTTTCCCCTAAAACGCTGCGCAGCCCGAAACCTTTGCTGACATCAAAAGCTGCATTTTTAAGGCGGCCATCATCAAAAGA
Organism: Emcibacteraceae bacterium; assembly: GCA_016744185.1. Taxonomy (GTDB): domain Bacteria; phylum Pseudomonadota; class Alphaproteobacteria; order Sphingomonadales; family Emcibacteraceae; genus Pseudemcibacter. Next base: position 9,388 of record JADGEY010000085.1, read on the forward strand.
AAAGCTCTCTGACTGGGCATATTGTAGGTATAATTCACCATCATCCATTCCATGTAGGGACGTGTCCGTGATACGCTGGGTTTGCAAAGAGTCAAATTCCTCGCTTGAAAAAAAATATTCTTTGTCATTATTCTTTTTATTCATGGACATGATGTTTTAGAGCCTCTTTTTTATTTTAAGTGAG
>JADGEY010000086.1 GCA_016744185.1 Emcibacteraceae bacterium
CTTTTAACTCAATTCAATTATGATAAACCCAAGTATAAATTGAAAGAATTTTCACCCATGTTGAATAATCAAGAGTTGTTAGATACGAATGATCATAACCAAAACGCCATTTTTAACAGCAGAAATCAAAACTCGAAATCCAATTATTTTAAGTTAAATGATGCCTTAGAGGACATCAGAAAAAACCCTTTCAAACTACCTTTAGAATTCTCATTCATCCATTCAAACTGCAAATATTTAGGAATTATTGACAAATCCGGTAAAGAGTTCATCTTAATTCTAAATGCTAAGTTACATTTACTGCCCTATAGCTCTGAGAATAAGGAGAAAAGAGATATTCTATTAAGCGCATTAGGCAACGATCAAAATTTTACAAACTGTATATTAAGAAAAGATAGTTATATTTATCTTCCTATAAAAACAAAATTTTCTTCTAAAGAATTATGCAACCAAAGACCTACCGTGCAAAAAATCATTGAAACTATTTCAATAACCTTATTAGACAATGAAGAAAAAACCCAAAACATTTTAAACATCACATTAACATAAACCTTTAAGGCTTTGTTCTACTTTGTAATTTTATTCTTTTTTAGGATTGTTTTTTCTTGATTTTTTCAAGGTGAGTATCAACTTCTTTTAATTTTTGATCAATTTTATCTGCTAGATTTTCTTTATCATCTAATGTTTTTTTATCAGAATGAGTACCATCTTTATTAAGAGGAAGGTTGATTTTCTGCCCTGGATAAATAAGGTTAGGGTCTTGTATTAACGCACGATTTACGCCAAAAATTATGGTATAATGATAATTTTTTCCATAAAGCTTTCGTGCAATATGCCAAAGACTATTTCCAGGCCGCACGATGACAGAGCCTTTGGCATCTTTAAAGTTATTTTCTTTAAAAGGGATAAAAGACTGTTCAATTCGAACTTCTGCATCGTCTCCCAAAAGTAATTGATCAATTCTTACAATATGTTTTTCATCATCTAAAACCCGTCTCGCACTATAATGCCAAAGACCATTATCATTGGCTAGAGCCTCTTTTAAAAAAACTTGATCTAAATAAATTCTTACCTTTGCGCCGCTAGAAGCACGCCCTGTAATGTTAATTTTCCCTTCACTACTATAATCAATAGCATCAAGAGCAAGTCCTTTGCTCAAATCCTGAATATTTACAGTTCTGGATCTTTGTAAAATTCGGCTCGCACTCACCCCTTCACGTGATATAAGAACTGCCACCACGCCATTACCTTCATCACTCATAAAATTATCTAGGTTTTTTTTAGGTACAACAACAATAACAACCTCACTAGATTGTATCTCAATAGACCCCCTTATTTTAGATTTTAAGCTTAATTCTGTAGGCCCATCATCTAAAGCTTCATCAAATATTAGAACCCATTCACCATTCCTGTCTGCTATAGCTTCCCCAATTAATTTTTGATTTCCTTTATTTTCAGCAAAAATTTGTACATCACTATGGGGTTGCGCCCTACCTGCTATAACCCCCGTACCTTTTCGCCCAACACGGACAATGTCAAATACAGGTTTAAAATTTATAATAAGATCTCTATCTTTACCTAAAGGCTCTTGAATATTTTCATCGCCAAGCACGGGGACAAGTACGGGCTTTGATTTTAAAAAATCACTTGCCTTATCATCCGCAAGAAACAATACCCATGAGATGGCGCAAACAACCCCTACAATCAGCATAAAAATACTTATTTTGAGAGTTAAGTCAGATCGTTTTTTTTTAGCATTAAGGCTAGGCAAATTAGTTAATTCTTTTCTAAAATATAAATATAATCCCTCTAAACATATACTCAGACTATAAACATAAGACTAAGACTATGAATATATATCCAAGCGATTGATAATACCAATATTCTTTATATAATGTCCCCTTCTTTAATACTTTTTAGTATAAAAAACAATTTTTTTATACTAAAATCAGGGTAAATTGTGACATTCAAATAAATTTAAGGCAGTTGTTGAGACATGAAAAAAATAAAAACAGTTTGTATTTATTGTGGCTCTAAAGCAGGTAAAAACCCAGAATTTGAGAAATCCGCTAAAGAGCTTGGCAAGTTTCTTGCCCAAAATAACATAGCGATTATTTATGGCGGCGGCATTACTGGTTTAATGGGCGCTATGGCAAGTTCAGCTCTTAACCATGGAGGAAAGGTTACGGGCATCATTCCCCAGCACCTATATGATTTTGAGCTAAAAGATAAGGGCGGCACTGATTTTAAAATTACAGATCTTATCATCACAAAAGATATGCATGAGCGAAAAAAAATGATGTATGAAAAAGCTGATGCCTTTATCACTCTATCTGGATCTATAGGAACGCTTGATGAAACGATAGAAATGATAACTTGGCGGCAATTAAAGCGGCATAGCAAGCCAATTTTTATATTAAATCAAGATCATTACTGGCAGCCTTTATTTAAATTAATTGATCATTTAATTTCAGAAGAATTCACAACTAAAGCGACAAAAGAACTTTATATTAGGTGCAATTCCCTCAAAGAATTACTCCAAAAACTTCTTTAAAAGCAAAAATTTATCATTTATTTAGTTTTTTCGTCTTTTATAAAGGTATTTTACAGGATAAGCCCTTTTAAAATTGAGAAAGGGGTGCTAGTTTGCGGTCATGTAAATCATTATAAAATTAAGGAAGCAGCATGGCTAAAATAAAAGTTGATAATCCGATTGTTGAATTAGACGGCGATGAAATGACTCGCATCATTTGGTCTTGGATTAAAGATAAATTAATTCACCCTTATTTAGATCTTGATCTTGAATATTACGACCTTGGTATGGAAAGCCGTGATGCAACAGATGATCAAATCACAATCGATTCAGCCCATGCAATCCAGCGCGTTGGTGTTGGCGTAAAATGTGCAACAATTACGCCTGATGAGCAAAGAGTTGAAGAATTTGGTCTTAAAAAAATGTGGCGCTCACCCAATGGGACAATTCGTAATATTCTAGGCGGCACTGTTTTTCGCTCGCCCATTATTTGTGAAAATGTTCCCCGCCTTGTTCCAGGCTGGACAGACCCTATCGTCATTGGCAGACATGCCTTTGGTGATCAATACCGCGCGACAGATTTTAAAGTCCCAGGTGCTGGAAAGCTTACGATTAAGTTTGAGCCAGATGATGGCGGTGAAGTTATTGAACATGAGGTCTTTCAATTTGAAAAATCTGGCGTTGCCATGGCGATGTATAATTTAGATGAATCAATTCGTGATTTTGCTCGTGCTTGTATGAATTATGGTCTGGACGTTAAATGGCCTGTTTATCTTTCTACTAAAAACACAATTTTAAAAGCCTATGATGGGCGTTTTAAAGATTTATTTGAAGAAATTTACCAAACTGAATTTGCTGCTAAATTCAAAGAAGCGGGCATTACCTATGAACATAGATTAATTGATGATATGGTTGCTTGCGCCATGAAATGGAATGGTAAATTTGTTTGGGCTTGTAAAAACTATGATGGTGACGTGCAGTCCGATACCGTTGCCCAAGGGTTTGGCTCGCTTGGTCTTATGACTTCACGTCTTATGACACCTTGCGGTAAGATTGTAGAATCAGAAGCGGCTCATGGTACGGTAACGCGTCATTACCGCCTTCATCAGAAGGGTGAAGAGACCTCAACGAACCCGATTGCATCAATTTATGCATGGACAGGGGGACTTCGTCATAGAGGCGTTCTTGATAATAATGATGATCTTAAAAGATTCGCCGATACTCTTGATCGAGTGTGCGTTGAAACAGTTGTCGGCGGTCATATGACCAAAGATTTAGCCCTTCTTGTTGGACCAAATCAAAATTGGCTAACATCTCGTCAATTCTTTGATAAAATTGACCAGAATCTACAAGATGATATGGCTAAAAACTGGTAAAATAGCTTCAAATAAAACGTAAAATATAAAAAAGCCCTCTTCCCCAAGATGGGCTTTTTTATTTAATAAAACTTTGTAATTCCCTCTAAATCGCATGCCTTTGCAAGAGCCGTTAACCTGCGCCCTACAACCTCGTTAAATACAGCTTTTTTATCCTTCTTTATAGATAAAACAAGGCTGTCCTTCATGATTTCAAGCTCTGATATTTTAACCCCTTTAAGCGTTCCGCCCGATAATCTTTGAGCAAGCCTAAGGGCAAGCCCTACCCGCTTTGCTCTAGTAATCCCTTCATCTGATAAAAAGGACTTAGCGGCGCGTGCAGTCACATCATTAACCTTGCCCCCATAGCAAACATAAAGCGACAAACCGATAAAGCCCATTCCAGAATGATCAAGTCCATTTAAACGTCCAAAAAGAACTTCTGCTAGCACCTTATCGGCTCTATATTCTGGAAGCCCTCGCCAGCCCACATCACTTAAAATACAAACCGCCAACCTTAAACGTGTTTCACGCCCTGTTTCATTCTCAAATAAAGGCTGAATAAATTTTGCAAGCCTTTCCCCATGTTCAGGAAAACGTCCTGTCATTCTTGCAATTGATTTACAATCTTCAATTAGAATATCTTGATCCCGTATTTGCGCAGGCATTTCACTATAAAGAATCCCTTCTCGCAGTCCTGATGCCGATACAATGACCTTTGACGGCTTTAACTTCTTTAGAACTTGATATAAAACAAGCGATGCAAGCGATAATATCTTAAGCCTTCTGCGGGAGACATCTATAAGATATGTTTTCAGCTCCAAATAAGACATTTTTGATATTTTCTTAGAAAGCTCCAAAGCTTCTTTAGTCGGTATTTGATAATAATGAACATTATTATGAGGATATTTACGCTCTGCCATATGAATTTTCGCCAATGTCCGCCATGCACCGCCAACCACATAAAAGGGCTGTCCTATCTCATCATCAAGCCATTTGACTTCATTAAGCGACGCTTTAATTTTATCTTTAGGGGAATTAAGCTGACCGCCCGCCTCATCTTGAAACTGCAAAGGTCCAAGCGGTAGGCTGACAACATCATTCAAAATGCCATCATTAATAGCCGTAAGCTCTAAGCTTCCCCCACCAAGGTCGCCCATGATACCGCTGGCTTCTGGAATCGCATATATAATGCCAAGCCCTGATAATCTTGCTTCTTCTTCGCCGCTAATAATATCAATTTTAATGCCACAGAGATCGAACGCTTTTTCAACAAACGCCCGTCCATTTTCCGTATCGCGAACCGCAGAGGTCGCAACAGCCCGTATATTTTCAACTTCCATTTCCTCTAGTAAAATAGAAAATCTTTGCAGCGAAGCTAAAGCCTTATCCATGCCCTCTTCCATCAGCATTCCTGTTTTTGATACCCCTCTTCCAAGTCCGCAGGTCACTTTTTCATTAAAAATAACATATGCCGAACGCATAAGGCTTTCATAAACGACAAGACGGACAGTGTTAGAGCCAATATCAATTACTGCAAATTTACTCATTACACTCTTCTTCTAAAATAGAACCTGTACCAGAAAGGCTAGGATTGGTTAAAAAATACTCATGGGCAGAAATAGCCTCGCCCGTCGTTTTTATCCTAACATATGAAGCATCTGCCCCCAGTTCCCAGCTCTGCACATTGTCTTTTAGATTAAGTACCATGATCTGGTCTAAAACCTGACTATGAACCGTTGGGTTTTCGAGAGGAACCATGATTTCCATTCTACGATCAAAATTTCGGGGCATCCAATCCGCAGAAGAAATATAAAGAACCGCCTTAGAAGATGGCATTTCAAAGCCATTGCCAAAACATATAATTCGGGAATGTTCTAAAAAACGCCCAATAATAGATTTTACTCGGATATTTTCTGACATGCCTTTCACATTCGGGCGAAGGCAGCAGATGCCGCGGACGACAAGCTCTATTTTAACTCCTGCGCAGGAAGCTTCATATAGTTTTTTAATCATTAAAGAATCAACCAAACTATTTAATTTAGCCCAAATAGCCGCTGGTTTATTCCTCTTGGCAAAGCTAATTTCTTGATCGATATGCTCAAATAATTTTTCTCTAATTCCCATCGGGGAAATAGCTGTTTTTTCCAGTTTTCTGGGGCGGGCATAGCCTGTTAGATAATTAAAAATATGAACAGCATCGCGCCCAAGAGCTTCATCATCGGTAAAATATGATAAGTCAGTATAAATTTTTGCTGTAATCGGGTGGTAATTCCCTGTTCCAAAGTGAAGGTAGGTTTTAAGACTGTTATTTTCCTGCCTAATCACAACAGAAATTTTTGCATGGGTTTTTAAATCCATAAATCCATAAACCACATGAACGCCCGCTCTTTCCATATCCCTTGCCCATTTAATATTGCGAGCTTCATCAAAGCGGGCTTTAAGCTCAACCAGAGCCGTCACCGTTTTACCAGCCTCGGCAGCAGCAATTAGAGCCCGCACAATCGGGCTATCATCAGATGTGCGGTATAAAGTCTGTTTAATCGCCACAACATCAGGATCATTCGCCGCTTGCTGCAAAAAACTAACCACAACGTCAAAGCTTTCAAAGGGATGGTGAACAATAAAATCTTTTTGGCGAATAGCGGCAAAACAATCCCCATGATGATCTTTAACCCGATCAGGGAAACGGGGAGAATGAGGTTTATATTGAATATCCATGCGGTCAGGCACAATAAGCTGGCTAACATCCCCAATACCAATCATACCTTTTGCAAAAATAACCTCGCTTTTAGAGACTTCAAGTCCCTTAACAACCATATTTTTTAAATTATCAGGAATATTAGCGTTTAATTCCAAGCGAACAACATGCCCTCTTCGCCGCCTTTTAAGCGCGCTTTCAAAAACACGTACTAAATCTTCTGCTTCTTCACTAACTTCCATTTCACTATCCCGAATAATGCGAAAAACGCCATCTGCAATAAGGGAATAATTTGGAAAAAGCCTATCTAAAAACAGACGCAAGACATCTTCGATTAAAATAAACCGCAGTTTATCACTAGGAAGCCTAATAAATCTTTTAAGCTGAGCAGGTATGGGAAGCAGGGCAAGCAAAGGGCTTTGGTCATCATCACGGAGCAGTTCAAGAACCAATGAAAACCCTAGGTTCGGAATGAAAGGAAAAGAATGCGCTGGATCGACCGCAAGTGGCGTTAAGATTGACAAAATATTTTGAAGAAAATAATTTTCAAGCCATGCTTTATCAGCCTGCCCTATATCATTTCCCTTTACAAGGGTGATTGATTCTTTTTTTAAAGCTTTGGTAATAGTAAACCATTGTTTTTGCTGACTATCGAGCAAAGTTTGAGCAAGGAAATTTATTTTGCGAAGCTGCTCTTTCGGGCTTAAGCCCTCTACGCTTAATGTCTCTGCTCCTGCTTTAATTTGCCCCCGAATGCCCGCAACTCGAACCATATAAAATTCATCAAGGTTCGTGCCTGAAATAGAAAGAAAGCGCAGTCTTTCTAATATAGGGTGCTTATCATTACAGGCCTCTTCCATCACACGCATGTTGAATTTCAGCCATGATAATTCTCTATTAATAAATTTTTCAGCAGCAGGAAGCTGTTTATAATCCATAGCTTATTTTCACCAATTTATAATTTTATAAGCTATACTATAAAGATATTGCCACTTTGTGAATTTTAATCTTATAAATTCTAATTTTATGCTTTTATTGTCTCAAAAACTTTACGTACAAGAGGGATTGTAATAGGTTTCTTTTCTGATAGGGCTAGGGCATCAATTTCATTTACAATTTTTCTCGCCGCCGCATATGATCTTTCCATGCGTCTTAAAATATATTTAATAACATCTAAAGAAGGCAAAATCTGACGATCCGAAAATTGTTTAACCAGCACTCCCTGAAGCAAATAATCATCAGGGTTTCCTATTTCAATAGCGGGGGCTGATAAAATTCGGGATGATAAATCAGGTAATTTAATGCCCCATTCATTGGGATGAAGATGCGAGGTTAACATTAAATACCCGCCCGATTCCTTAAGCCAATTATATAGAAAAAATAGTCCTTCTTCATACCGAGCATGCTTTCGAATTTCTTCAGTATTTTCCATAATGAACACCATCTCAGGGGCGGTTAAAATTTCTTCATTAAGATCGCTAAGTCCTATTCTTTTTGCCCCCGTCATATCTTCCCAAACATTAGATAAATGGGTTTTGCCGCAGCCATGGTCTCCATATAAAACAAGAACATGGCTATTCCAATCTGGCCATTCATCAATAAAAGCAACGGCTTCTTGATTAGAGCTGGAAACCAAATAATCAGGGCGTCCGTAAGCTTCTCTATAGGGAAGATTTAACGCTATTTGTTTTGAAGACATTTATTGTTCTTCATCGCTTAAACTTACCGACCAAAAACCAAGAGCTTCTGGTTTTTGAATATCTTTTTCATTCATAATTGTCCCCGCTTCAGACCAGCTAAATTCTTTTAATGTTGCAATTTTATTATTATATTCTTCTTGTTGCTTATCTGTAAGAAGTCTTTCTAATTTTAAGTTATGCTGTTTCATATCCAGAGCAAGCTGGCTTAAGTTTCCAACATATTTAAATGAAAAATTCGCTTTTTTAATATTTAAATTCAGCAACTTAGGCACTCCAGCAAATGATATTTTATTAAGCCTGTTTTTAATTTCGAACCATGTCTTGGAATCTTTTAAAAATGAGACAACATGAAGTTCTTGTGACTTATTAAAATCAACGGCTACTACATCTTTCCATTTTTCATCTATAAAATGAGTAATATCATTTTGAGCTTTCGCCAGCAATAATTCCGTTACTAAAGCCTGAAGGTCATAATTAAATGCAGCAGTATTTTCATCTACAGGGGTATTTAAGCTCTTATCTTCGGTTAAAGTCTTTGCCTCTAACTCAAGAAAATCATTGACCTCATTGCTATTTAATTCTTCTAAAGTTAAAGGATCATTCTTTATAATTTCAAGATTTGTTTCTTCTGGTAAATCTGACTCAAAATACTCATTTATTTTCAAAATATTATCATTTATGATCTTAATATCTTCTATTTTAAGCTTAGATACAGCATCATTATTTTTATTTACATCAACTGAATAAAATCTTTGCAAAACTAATTTTAACCCTTGCTTTCCCTTTTCACCTTCTAAAAAAAAAAAAAAAAGCGCAAGCCGCATATC
>JADGEY010000087.1 GCA_016744185.1 Emcibacteraceae bacterium
AATAATAGGTTCTTTAGGTAATCCAGCGAAGATTGCATTACGTTATAGCGGTGGTAAGCAAATTATACTTGATAGACGAAACTCTTTAGTTCGTCCTTTGGATCAAGATAAATGGATACCTTATGAACAAGCGGTGGCAGATAAAACCATTAAGAGGCATTTAAAGAAATTAATTTTTAAATGGGAAAATTTGCGGTGGCAGAGTCATTTAGAGAAAGAATAGTGCGTTAATCTTTATTAAAATCTACTTGAAGGCAGATAATCTATAGCCTGATATTATAGTCATAGACATGTCTTCTGATACAGGTTAAATATTCAAATGATTATTTAACTATTATATGGAGAGATTATATGCGCCCTTCAGGCCGTACCCCCGATCAATTAAGAGAAATTTCAATGGAAGTTGGATTTTCGAAATACGCAGAAGGTTCTTGCCTGATTAAATGTGGTGACACTCATGTATTATGTACCGCAACATTAGAAGATAGAGCGCCGTCATTTCTGCGTGATACGGGTAAAGGCTGGGTGACGGCGGAATATGGAATGCTGCCAAGGTCTACACACGGGCGTATGGGACGGGAGGCGGCGAGGGGAAAGCAGTCGGGTCGCACCCAAGAAATTCAGCGGCTCATTGGGCGTTCTCTTCGTGCAGCGGTGGATTTAAAGGCTCTGGGCGAATGCCAAGTGCGCATTGACTGCGACGTTATTCAAGCCGACGGCGGCACAAGAACGGCCTCGGTTACGGGCGGCTATGTTGCGCTTTATCAATGTTTTCAAAGAATGGTAGAAGAGGGGAAGCTTGAGAGCGTTCCAATGAAATATCAGGTCGCTGCAATTTCTTGTGGGATTTATAAGGGCATGCCTGTTCTTGACCTTGATTATGAAGAAGATTCCGTAGCGGATACGGACGCAAATTTTATTTTAACGGCAAATGGCAAAATTATCGAAATCCAAGGAACAGCTGAAGGCGAGCCTTTCACAGATGAAGAATTATTGCGCCTGATGCGCCTTGCTAAAATGGGCGTTTCTGATCTTGGAAAGATGCAAAATAAAGTGCTGGGTCTTTCATAAAAATATAAAGATATATAGAGTGAAAAAATGGCTCATAGAAAATTAAATGCAGAGAAAATTGTCGTTGCCAGCCATAATGCAGGTAAGATTAAAGAAATCGCAGAATTATTAGCGGTTTATAAATCTACGGTTATTTCGTCTGCAGAGCTCAATCTATCCGAGCCTGTGGAAGATGGGGATAGCTTTATTGCAAACGCAGAAATTAAGGCGAGATCAGCTTCAAAAGAATCGGGTCTTGTCGCTCTTGCAGATGACAGCGGTCTTGTCGTTCCTGCTTTAAACGGAGACCCCGGAATTCATTCTGCCCGTTTTGCCCTTCATCCTGAAACAAACAAGCGGGACTTTAATTATGCGATGAAAAAGCTATGGGACGGATTAGAGGCGATTAAAGATGATGACCGTAGCGCATATTTTGCTTGTGCTTTATCGGTTTGCTGGGCTGATGGGCATATGGAGAGTTTTGAAGGACGGGTTTATGGGACGCTAATCTATCCTCTTCGGGGAAAAAATGGTTTTGGCTATGATCCTATGTTTGTCCCTGATGGCTATGATAAAAGCTTTGGTGAAATGACGGCGGCTGAAAAACAAAAAATATCTCACCGCGCTAATGCTTTCAAGCAGCTTACCAATGCGTGTTTTTAGGGCATGAGCTATGGTTTTGATAATCTGGCGGTTTATGTACATTGGCCTTACTGCTTAGCAAAATGTCCTTATTGTGATTTTAACTCTCACGTTCGCAAAAATTCTGATGAAGAGAATATGAGAAGATCTTTATTATCAGAAATAGATTATTACGCAGATAAAATTGGCAATAGAAATATTACCAGCATTTTTTTTGGCGGCGGCACTCCATCGTTAATGTCGGGGCAAACGCTCGGTGCTTTACTTGATAAGCTGGATCAGCGTTTTAGTTTTTCATCTGACACCGAAATATCACTGGAAGCCAACCCTACATCCGTAGAGGCGGCTAAATTTGAGGATTTTGCAGCGGCGGGGGTGAACCGTCTCTCTCTTGGTATTCAGGCTCTTAATGATAAAGACCTTGAAGCTTTGGGGCGCAAGCATTCTGTTGAGGAAGCTATGGGCGCTATTGCGCTTTCTCAAAAATATTTTAACCGTTCAAGCTTTGATTTAATCTATGCCCGTATGGGGCAGAACCTATCTGATTGGGAACGTGAGTTAAAGCAGGCTTTAAATATGGCGGTTGCTGGTCATTTATCGCTTTATCAATTAACGATAGAGCCCGATACTGCCTTTTACAATGCCCATAGGCGGGGGAAACTTATTCTGCCAGATGAAGAGCTATCGGCGGAAATTTATGATCTTACGAATGATATTTGCGCAGATGCAGGGCTGCCTTCTTATGAAGTTTCTAATTATGCAAAAGCGGGCGAAGAAAGCCGTCATAATTTAACATATTGGCAATATGGTGATTACCTCGGAATAGGAGCAGGGGCGCATAGCCGCATGACTTATGAGGGGAAAACTTATGCAAGCAGCCAGTTTAAAAAGCCTGAAAAATATATCATGGCAGTGGATAGCCAGTCTCATGCGAGTGAGTTTTGCGATTTATTAGATGCACAAATGATGGCAGAAGAAATGATTATGATGTCTCTTCGTTTACGCAGGGGGCTTTCTTATAAAGATTTTAAATCCCGCATAGGACAGAATTTAGAAAATTTTATCAATAAAGAGATTCTAGAGGCTTTAGAGCAAGATGGGTATCTTATTCAATCTTCGCAATCCTTGAAGCTTTCAGAGAAGGGCGTGCCTTTATTAAATCATATTCTTGGGAAAATACTGGCTTAAGAATAAAGAGATTATCATCTTTTTCGGAAATTGAGCCGTTAAAATATGCCGGTGCATCTTCTATCATAATGAACCGGCCGGATGATATTTTATAAATTGCAAGCCCTCGTTCGGACAGGCCCGTATTTTTAAATCTAAAAATACCATCAAGACCAGAAAAACCTTCTTCTTTAGTCAGGGCTTGATCTGTAAAATTTGGCGTGGCAAGGCTGCGGGTCATTGAAGCGAGCAGAGCAAAAGCATCATAGCCAAGGGTGGCAAGGCGGGGGGCTGTTTCTCTAAAATGTTCTTTATATCTTTTTAAAAATTGATGAGCGATTTTTCGTTTGGGTGCTGCGTACCATGCTCCTTCGAGCTGGGGTTCTGACAGCAGGTCTTTATCATCCCAAAGCCCTGTACCGATAACCTGTATTTTATCGGTATTAATATCAAAAAAAGATAAGAGAGGTGCCATTATTTTAAGCATCTGCCCACCATCAGGCAGTAAAATGGCACTAAAATTAACGTTGCCAATCGTATCTTGATTTTTTACATCTTTTAGAAATTCTTGTGCCATATCATCATCTTCACCAAATGATTCGAGGAACTCTCTCTCATCGAGTAATGCTTGATGGCGCGCTTTGTAATTTGCAATTTTTCGCACAGGCGGCATAAGATCGGTAAGAACTTCTGAGGTTGGATAAAATGCCATATTTATTACTGATTTTTCAAGCTCTAATGTTGTTTCTAAAAGGGATTTTTTTGCAATTTTTCCGTAGGCAGTCATGGGAAGAAGGGCCGCAAAACTATCATGACCATTTTTTGCTGCATAATCCACAATACGTTTTATCTGTTCATCAGGGCGGAAATTTAAAAGATAAACGCCGCCCCCTGCCACCGTCTCATCTGTCGATAGGGCAATGATGTTAATCCCACTTTCGCTAATGAGAGGTTTGATCGCTGTAATACTGCTTGAAAATAAAGGGCCAATGATGATGTCCGCCCGCTCTTCAATCATTTTATTCATGGCGGAAACAGCACCTTCCGGCGTTCCTTCTGTATCTGCAGAAATAATTTTTAACCGCTGGTCTTTCGAATCATAAAGCGCCATTGTTGCTGCATTAAAGATTGCATTACCAATATATTTACTTTTACCGCTAAGAGGGAGCATAATGCCAATGCGAATTTCTTGTCTATCGGCAAGCTTTGTTGCATCTGCTTCGATAACAACCTCATCACCCAAATCATCTTTAACAATGTTATTTTTAAGAGTTCCTGTGGGTATTTGGAAAATTGGGCTTGTAATATCTTTGTCTTCACCGCAGCCTACTATGAAAAGACTGCAAACAGTAAGAACGAAAAAACGAGATCGTTTTAAATTATTTTTAGAAAATAGCAATTTATCATATCCCTAGATGAAGAATTTTTATCAATAAATTTCTTTTAAGAGTAATATGCCTTATAAATAATGGCAAGCCTCTATTGGTGAATTAAGATGAAATTTTGTCCTAATTTAGGCGAAATATCAAATTTAAGATTTAGGGATAAGCTATTATATGAGCATGATTAAAAATAAATCTATAAAATCAGGGCTTTATATCATTTCTACCCCGATTGGTAATTTAAGAGATTTAACCATAAGAGCCCGTGATACTTTAGCCGCCGCAGATGTAATTTGCTGCGAAGACACTAGAGTTACAGGCAAGCTTTTGAAGGCTTATGATATTAAAACCAAAAAAATTGCTTATCATGATCATAATGCACGCCATGTTCTGCCTGAAATTTTATCAAGGTTAGAGAGGGGCGAGGTTGTCGCCTTGGTAAGTGATGCAGGCACGCCGCTGATTTCTGATCCTGGATATAGATTGGTTCATGATGCAAGAGCGGCGGGGCATCTTGTTCAAAGCCTGCCAGGGGCGAGTGCGGTGCTCTGTGCCTTAACATCATCAGGTCTGCCAACAGATAGGTTTATGTTTGCTGGTTTTTTAGAGAGTAAAATATCAGCCCGTCAAAAAGAGCTATCCAAATATAAAAAACTTGGGGCAAGCCTGATTTTTTATGAATCGTCAAAAAGACTGCTTGCAAGCCTGAAAGATATGCTGGAAATACTGGGGTCTCGTGACGCAGCGGTCTGCAGAGAGCTTACAAAATTATATGAAGAGGTTAAGGTGGGCAGTCTTGAAGATCTTATAAGTTTTTATGAGCTAAATGGTGCGCCGAAAGGTGAGATAGTGATCATTCTTTCGCCGCCTAAAACGATGAGCAATAGCGAATTTGATCTTGATGATGCTCTTGGGCAAGCTTTGAAAAAACTTTCTGTTAAAGAAGCGGTCGCAGCGGTGACTTATATGACGGGGCTTAAACGTAAAGCTGTCTATAATAGAGCGTTAGAGCTTTCAGGTAAGAAATAAAGATTTTAATGACCGGTAAGAAAAAAATAAAAGCTTATTATTTCGGTAAAGTTTCTGAATATATTGCAGTGGTTTTTTTATTTTTTAAGGGCTATCAAATATTAGAAACACGGTATAAAACAAAGGTTGGTGAAATAGATATTATTGCCTATAAGAAAGGCTATTATGTTTTTACCGAAGTTAAGGCAAGACAAGATAGGACGGCGGCATTAAACGCAATATCTCAGCATCAGAAAAACCGTATATCCAGAGCAGCAGAGACTTTCATGCAAAGAAAAATAAAAACAAAAGATTTAAACAGAAGTAATTTTCGCTTCGATGTGATAGTAATAACCCCACTTAAATGGCCTGTTCATATAAAGGATGCTTGGTAAATGATTTTAACAATAGAAGAGCATTTGTCCTTTATTACTAAGGCTTCTTTGCAAGATGATTCTCAAATGGATATTGCAATGATGGCTCTTCATCTTGCTGGAATTGATCGCCCTAAAGTAAATTTTAAAAAATATATTCATCATCTCGAAATTTTAGGTTTAGATCTTGCAAATGATGGTCATATGGCTGAAACTGCACTTCAGCGCGCTGATGCTTTGCAAAAAGTTCTTCATATTCGCCATGGATATGAGGGGGATAATAAATTTTATGATGATCTTCAAAATGCAAATCTTATGTCGGTGATTGACCGCAGGAAAGGCATTCCAATTAGCCTTTCTATTCTTTATATTCATGCAGCCCGCTTTCGGGGCTGGAACGCTGAGGCGGTTAATTTTCCGGGTCATACGTTGGTGCGTATTTATGGACCTAATGATCAAGTTATTATTGATCCTTTTCATAAGGGGGCTGTTTTGACTGCCCGTGATTTGCGTGAGCTTATTCAGGTGGTAAGCGATAAAGAAACGGGACTTAAAGCTGAACATCATGCGGCTCTTTCGAATAGGGCTGTTCTTGTTCGTCTGCTTAATAATATTAAAGTTCGGGCAATTGATTCTAGTGATTTCAAATATGCAGAGAGTATTTTAGAGCGTCAAATCTTGATTGATTGTTATAATATTATTTATAAGTTTGAACTTGGTGTATTACAGGCTTATGTGGGTGATTTTCAAAAAGCTAAAGATAGTTTAAATGATTGCTTGCAGATGATTGAAGTAAATGATGATAATAGCCATATAAAAAATCAAATTAAATTAACGTTAGAGGGAATGCGTTCGTCAGGGAGCGTTAATGTTTTAGAATTGATCAGTACGGATAAAGATAATCTTCGTTCTTAATATAATTTTTATATTTTTACACTTTTAAGTAAGGCTTACCAGAATGACATTAAATATTGCTTTGCAAATGGATTGTTTAAAAGACATTGACATCAAAGGAGATAGTACATTTTCCCTTGCGTTAGAGGCGCAGAGGCGTGGGTATAATTTATTCCATTATGATGTAGATGATATGTCCATGAGGGACGGTCATGTTTTTGCCTATTGCCGCCCTGTTATATTTAAGAGAGAGAAGGGTAATCATTTTACCGCAGGCGATGAAATCCGCATGGATTTAGAGAGCGATATTGATGTGGTTTTAATGCGTCAAGATCCGCCTTTTCATATGGGTTATATTACGGCGACACATTTGCTTGAGCAAATTCACCCTAAAACATTGGTGGTTAATAACCCTTCATCTGTTCGCAATGCACCAGAAAAAATTTTCTTAACGCGCTTTCCCGATTTAATGCCGCCGACTTTAATTACGCGCAGTAAAAAAGAAGTGATCGCCTTTAGGGATGAATTTAAAGATATTATTATCAAGCCTCTTTACGGCAATGGTGGAGCGGGCGTTTTTCGGCTTCGGCCTGAGGATCAAAATCTATCAAGCCTTGTGGAAATGTTTCAGGATTTTTATCCAGAAGCTTTCATTGTCCAAAAATACCTTAGTGATGTACGCAGCGGTGATAAGAGAATTATTTTAGTTGATGGCGTAGCGGTGGGAGCAATTAACCGCATTCCTCCAGAAGGAGAAGCTCGTTCAAACATGCATGTGGGCGGCGTGGCAGTGCAAACTAAGCTCACTTCACGGGAACAAGAAATTTGTGATGCTATTGGTCCTGTTTTAAAAGAACAGGGGCAGGCCTTCGTGGGAATTGATGTGATAGGAGATTATCTAACTGAAATTAATGTGACCTCTCCTACGGGCATTCAAGAAATTCAGAGATTTGATGGAACGGATGTTGCGGCTCTTATTTGGGATGCGATTGAAGGGCATATAGAAGAAAATTCTGCTTAAAATAAGAAGATATAGCTTGAAATGCAGTCTTTGGTCTCTTTTTCACGGTGCTTTATCGCAGAATGAACTATTGCCGCTTTCAGCCAGTTGAATTCTTCTTCTCAAAGGGTAATATTAATCTTATCGGGAATTGAAAAAATTAATAAGAAAGAAGAGATATGTCGCTTATATTAAATGTTCTTTGGCTCATTTTTGGCGGGCTTGTGATGGCCTCTGTTTGGCTTGTGATCGGGCTTGTGTTGGCAATTACGGTTATTGGAATGCCATGGGCGCTTTCGGCTTTGAATATGGCAAGGCTTGCTCTTCTTCCTTTTGGAAGCCGCATAGTTAATAGAGAAGATTACGCAGGTCATGGTGATATAGGGACGGGATCAATGGGCGCTATTGGTAATGTGATCTGGTTTGTCTTTGCGGGAATTTGGATTGCTCTTGGGCATCTTTTTTTCGGGTTTATTTGTGCGGTTACAATTATTGGAATTCCATTTGCTTTGCAGCATCTAAAACTTGCGAGCCTTGCTATTGCGCCAATTGGTAAAATAGTCATTAATGATGATGCAAGATGGCCGTCAGATAGAGGAGCTTATAGATAGGATAAGGGCAGGGACATTAATTTAACCTATAGAATATATTGCCCTGCTCATTAGCTTTCAAAGCAGTAATAGTTTCATTTTCTACGAGTAAAATTAAATGAGCTAAGATAGATTTTTCTGCAATAATATGAAGAGATTGCGGAATTTTTTTATATATCACAGCAACAAGTTCTTTTACGCTGTAGGGACTGTTTTTAAGTAAAAAAATAATTTCTGCCTCTCTTTTTTTACGGTGCTTAAGAAGCTGATCTACAAAAATCTTAGGCTGGGTAATCGGCGCACCATGAGTTGGGTAATAAATATTATCATTTCGAAGAGTGAGCTTTTCAAGCGAGGTAAAATAATCCCCCATATGACCGTCTGGCGGAATAATAACAGATGTTGACCAGCCCATAATATGATCGCCTGTAAAAACAGCGGCTTCTTGCTCCAGCGCAAAACAAAGATGATTAGAGATATGCCCAGGTGTGTGGATAGCTTTTAACGTCCAATCAGGTGATTTTATAATATCACCGTCCTTTAGAAAAAAATGAGCTGTAAATTCTCGGTCTATTCCCTGATCATCTGCAGCAGCTTTTTGGAGCGTTATTTCTGGATTGAAAGCATAAATTTTAGCTTTAAAAAAAGTAGATATTTCTTTTGCAGCGGGAGAATGGTCACTATGATTGTGAGTGATCAATATATGAGTAATATTCTCGCCGCTAAGATGGTTTTTTAAATTTTTAAGATGAGAGGGCAGCAAGGGGCCAGGATCAATAATTGCAATAGGGCCACCCTTCTTTCCAATAATATAAGTCCCCGTTCCTTTGAAAGTATAAAGAGAGGGGTTATCTGCAACAATTCGCCTGATAAGAGGTGAAATTTGCACCATATTCCCGTACTGGGGAT
>JADGEY010000088.1 GCA_016744185.1 Emcibacteraceae bacterium
ATTCTAACCATCCTCCAATTTTCAACAGAACTCACCTTATATTTTGCAGATCCCATATAAGGCAACCCCTTTCGTTCTATTTTTTTCATTGACAATCTAAATGAACAAGCATATTTAAAGATGATATTAAGAATCATTCTTATTGTTAATTAAAAGACCAACCATATATATTATAAATTAAAATAAGGTAGGAATAGAACATGCGTTCTCATTTATTCATCACATCGGCACTTTCTTTGCTGTTTAGCATGAGTGCAGCGGCACAAGATACAGCCCCAAAACAATCTCAAAATTTAAAAACTGAACAAGAAAAAAAAACGGAAAGCCGCCTGAATAAGGTCACGGTTTCTGCAACTTTCACAGAAAAAAAAGAACTTGAGACCGTACAATCCGTTTCCATCATTGGCACAGAAGATATCGATGCATCACAAGCAAACACAGTGTTTGAGCTGCTCACTACTCTGCCCGGCGTTGATATTAATGGCGGCCCTAACCGCCAAGGGTCAAAAGTTAATATTCGCGGAGTGTCGCGGGCTGAACAAAATATCGTCCGTATCGATGGTATTACGCAGTATTTCGAAGGATACCGCATGGGGTCTTTCTCTGGTGATCCTGAACTTATGAAACAAGTTGATGTTGTGCGCGGCCCTGTATCAACTCTATATGGCAGTGGCGCTATTGGCGGCGTTATTAATATGACGACCAAAGATGCCTCTGACTTTTTAAGAGTAGGCCAAACCATCGGTGCAAAAATAAAACTTGGCTTTAACAACGTTAATAATGAAAAAAATGGCTCTTTATTCCTTTATGGCCGTCCCACAGAAAATATTGACCTGCTCGCCGCCTTTACCATGCGCGATTCAGGAGATTTCACGCAAGCATCAGGCGAGACATTTGAAGGCTCTTCGGTTAATGTGAAAAATCTCCTGCTGAAAGCCAGCGTGGTTTTTGCAGATTTTCACAGCCTTGGTTTTTCATTTCAACATAGCAGCGATAATGGCATTGTAGAATACCGTCAAGCAAGCCGTGGATCTCGGGGCAATGGTTTTAGTGAAGGCCTGATCGACCGTGAACTTGAAAACACTAATATTGGTGTCAAATACGCCTATGAAGATGATGATAATGCCTGGATCGACCTTAAGGTTAATTTTGGCTATTCCAAAAGTCATAATAAAGAAACAGGACTTGATTCTACAAAGATCAATGGCCCTGTCGCGCGCGCGCTGCCTGTGGGACAAACACGGATATTTGATTATGATAGTTGGCAAGTTAATCTGACCAATACCAGTCTGATTGAAATGGGAAAAATCAATCACACTCTGACCTATGGTGCAGATTATTACAGCCAAGACCGTTTTGGTGAGCAATTAGGCAAACCTGTGAATAGTCAGCCAAGCGGCACGCAAAATGTCTTTGGTATATTTATTCAAGATGAAATTAATATTCTAGATCGCCTGACACTTACCCCTGCGATCCGTTATGCCTCTTATAAAACCAAAGGTGACACAAAAGGTCTAGAAGGCCGTATTAAAGACCCTGCTGATTTTTTAACAGCTGATATGTTTGCTCAGGCCAAGACTTATACTGCTTGGACGCCAAGTCTGGCTTCAGAAGTTAAAATCACCGATTGGGTCAGCCTTGTCGGGGGATATTACAGAGGCTTCCGCGCCCCAGCCATTGATGAAATTTATGCTCATTCTCTTTATTTCGGACGCCCTGTGCCGCGGCAAGTAGGCTTTAAAACAACCAGCCTTAATTTGAAAGAAGAAAAAGCCACAACCTATGAAGGCGGCGTTAAATTGAACTTCAAATCTGTCTTTACAGACAGAGATATTTTGCGCGTGAAATTAGTAAGGTTTGAAAATAAAATCACGAATAAAGTTGCCAGTATTCGCGGCCTCTCTGCTCTTATCAACCCTCTAAGTTATATTAATGATGGTGAAGATAAGTTAAATGGCTGGGAATTCGAAGGGCTTTATGACAATGGCATAACATATCTGCGGACTAGTTTTTCTTCTGTTAGAGGACGTAACCTAACCCGGGATACTGATTTAAGCTCTACTCCATCAGATAAACTCATTCTCTCCTTTGGTACGAGAATTGCTGAATTAAATCTTGATATGGGCTGGCAATCACAGTTTATCTGGCAGCATCACACAGATGAAGGTCCAGAAAACCCAGGCTATAATACCCAAAAGTTATTCATGACTTGGACACCTGAAATGATGCAAGGACTTGCAGTTCGTCTGACTGTTGATAACCTGTTTAATAAAGATTACAAGCGCAAGAATAGCGGCATTAAATCTTATGCCCGTGATTTCAGAATAAGTCTTTCTTATCAATTCTAAGAAAGGGCTTATCTATTCTAAGTAAACTCTAGCTAAATTTATTTCCAAGAAGGTTGAGAAAAAATCTCAACCTTCTTATATTAAACTCAAAGAACATCATGGAAAGAAACAGTTTTAAAATTTGGAGCCTTGCCCTTATAGGGGCTGTTTTTTTTCATGGCGCTCTTGCCTATTACATCGCTTCGCCTTCACCAATAGAGCCTTATAAAGTCGGGCAAAAAGGCACAATTATAGAATTGTCTTTTGAAGGCGCTTCTCGGGGCGGCAAACGCCAAAAAGGTAATGTAAAAAAAACCATTCCTGTCGTCAAAAAAAACAGATTCCCTTACTTAAAGCCACAAGAAATCCTCAGAAAACCCCTGCCCCTAAGAAAATAAAGCCAACTCCAAAAAAACTAAAACAAAAGCCAAAAGTGATTCCTAAAACAACCCCAAATTCACGGCAAAAAGAGCCTGTAAAGTCGCCGATCCCGCCTACATCTACGGCCCCAGCCACATCCTCAGAGCAGCCCTTGCCTTCAGCAGTCTCTGAGAGACCTCCTGCAGTAGTAAACAGTCTTGCCGGTGCCCAAGGGCAGAAAAAAATTCCCTCAAAACAGGGCGCAAAGGAGAGGGCAATGCTGCTGTATCAGGCGGTAATAATGGGGTGATTAAAAAATATGAAGATTTGATTCAAATTTGGGTTCAAAAACACTTGATCTATCCGCGCCGCGCTCAAAAAAGACGTTTGCAAGGCATTGTCCTTATCCGCTTTACCTTGAGCGCAAAAGGCAAGGTTACACAGGCGCAAATTATAGAAAAGGCTCCCTATAGTATCTTAAATAAATCGGCCCTTAAAACATTACAAAAAGCTCAACCTTTTCCTGAATTTTTCACAAAAATGGATAAGGCAGATAAGATATTTATTATCCCTATAGAATATTTAAGCCCTTAAATTTTATGAAATATCAGGCTTACACTACTGCAAAACTAATAATAGCCCCGATAATCAACACAGATAGCCCGATCATTTTAAAAGATAAAGCTTTGCGTTTTTTTACAGTAAAAAGAATAATAAAACCAAAAAGCGATAAAATGAGTGTCATAACCGCCGTAAAATCAAGAGCAAGCGACCATAAGTCTCCCGTATTTTTACCCTTATGTAAGACATGAAACTTATCGGTGAGGGTGGCATGTTTAACTTCAATATCGACCTTACCCGTTTCATAATCGACAAATATATTTGCCGTTCCCGCAAGCCCGCGAAAGGCCAGTTGATAACCATCTCCTAAATCCTCAAACCCAGAAATTTCCCCTGGAATATCGACCTTTTGTTTTAATAAATCTGTTAAAATAACTTTAGGAGACTTCTCCTCTTTGACCTTAGAGATCTCATCAGCGGTTAGAGTCAAAAATATTTTTTCTTTTACCCTCTCTCCCTGCAGCCATTCAGGATGATTCAACATCAACCCGCTTAAAGAAAAAAACAACAGTAATATAAAAGCCATCGCCGATAAATAAATATGTAATTTACGGCTCAATCTGTAGATCTTGCCCTTATCAAACAATTTTTTACGGCCTGTTTTTTTAAGCCGTATTTTTTGTTTTTTAAGAGCACCACCGTGCTTCAAACCACTATTTTTGGGCGGGGAAGCGATTTCTAATTCTATCGCATTATCTGACATTATTCAGAGCCTTCTTCTGAGAGATTATTGCTGGAGAAAAATCAATTTTCAAAGCACCAATTTCCCCCGTTCTTTCTTGCTCAACAACCATCTTTCCCTGAGTTAAATTAAGCGGTATTTTTTTATAATCATACGCGCCATGTTCCCGCGCCGCTTCAATATGAAGGATATATTCTCCTTCCCCTGCAATCATGCCAAAATCATCCCGGCCGTCCCACATCAATTGATAATCACCTGGCAGGCGCGTGGCGTGAGAAATCCCATCAACAATGGTTTCATATTTACGGCCAACGCGGCGCCACCAAATATAATTTTCTTCCATCCAGCGGCTATGATTGCCAAGCAATAGAAGACTGCGCACCAAATTTTTCTTTGCATCTGTGATCCAAATAGACACGTAAGGCGCTTCATAATTACCTTTATCAAGATCAGGAATTTGATAGTCTATTTTAAACCGAAAATCATCCCGCCAAACCACTTCATCATTTAGCGCTTCATCGGCTAAATATTCATGCCAGTTTTTGCTGAAAAAATGCCGTCCATCAGGCGCAATGATAAGCGCTTCTACTCCTGACAGACCTTTGATCAATTCGAGCCCATCGCTAATTTTTAGGACTGTTAAAGCCGTCGCGAGAGCGTCCGCTGTGACCGCATCATCCGCAATAACAACCGCAGAAGGAGCGTAAGAAACAGGCCAGCCATCCCTAACATTTAAGATATGACTAAAAGAACGCCTGCCGATTTTATAATCTCTTGCCAGATGACC
This sequence comes from Emcibacteraceae bacterium, assembly GCA_016744185.1. GTDB lineage: Bacteria > Pseudomonadota > Alphaproteobacteria > Sphingomonadales > Emcibacteraceae > Pseudemcibacter. The sequence continues at coordinate 4,778 of JADGEY010000088.1, forward strand.
GCTAGAGGCAATGGCTTTTGATTTAAGCGATAAAACAGCCAAGGTTTTGCCAGCGCCGCCACTGGCCAAGGGATTATCCACTGCGACAGTCCACTGGGATTTGCCTTCTGGCTTTCCCCAATAAAGCGCGTCACCGCCGCTATCAATTTTCAGCCCCTTGATCTCTGGTGCGGCCGCGTGGGCAACATCTGCCACTCGGTCAAGAATATAGCCCTTGGCAAGCCCTGTGGGATCTAAAATCAATCCCTTTGACTTTAACACTTCATTGGTCTTTTTATGAAGACCCAAAGGGTTTTTATGTGCGCTAAATGTTTGATAGCGCAAGGCGGCGCGGTCAGGGAGTTTCTGCTCCGCTGCTGCCTCATCCCAGATACGAATCATACCCCCCAATCGGCAACTAAGCCCATGATCCGATCTATCATACCATTTCTCACATTCAGCCAGCACCTCCATCATTTCAGGAGAAGCTTTAAAAGGGCCCACGGTCTTATTCAATCGTGAAAGTTCGCTTGCCGCATCTTTGGGGTTAAAGATCATTTCTAATCTTTGAAGCTCCGTCACCATTTTGGAAATCACCTTGGCCGCTTTGTCTTTTTTTAGTCCAACAAGACGGATATCCAGTGATGTGCCCATCACATTATCCAAATGAAAACCTGTCTCCTGCGCTATATCTGCGGCTTGCAAAGGATACGCGGCCAAAAGGCTGGTGATTAAGGCTGTGGTGCTGAAAAGTCGTTTCATTTGATATTCCAATTAGAATTGCCCTATTAAGGAGCTTGTAAAGTCATAAGGGATATTTTCTTGAATCCCGTTTCAGATATTTTTTTAAGCACAGGCATAAAACAATCCCGCGTGCAATTTTGATCAATTTTTACCGTGAGAATTTGATCTTTATGAGATTTCAAAACATGGACAAAATCAGTAAGGCGAACTTTGTCATCGCCAAAATAAATCTCGCCCTTTTCTGAAACCACCAGCAGCTTTTCCGCACTCACATCCCCTGCTTCAATATTTGAAAAGGGCGGGGTAATCAGAATAGGGTCAGCATTTGAAATATGGCCTGTAATCATGAAAAAAATCAGCAGCAAAAAAACCACATTAATCAGTGGAATAACATTTTCACGGGCATTGCGAGGTGGGAAAAGCTCTCTCATTTTAAAGGCAACTCCTCTGTGACTAAACTTGTGACTAAACTTACTTTGACGGACATAGCAATTTGTAAAAACTCCATCACTTTGACGGTTTCTTGCAAAGTAACGCCGCCTTCAAGGGCAAGGTATATTTGTATTTGAAGCCCTGCTTGACCTGAAGCTGCTTGATTTTTAAAACTCAATAGTTCTTCTTTAAAACCCTTAAGGGAATATGTTTTTCCCCCATAAGAAATTAGCTCATCAGGCTGTAGCTTTATATCAATATTTTTTTCTTTGATCTTAGATGTTACGCTTTGCCCCTGACCAGAGAGTGTTAGATTATATTGCTGATCTTTCATAGGTTTAGAGACAATCATAAAAAAGATCAGTAGTAAAAAAACCACATCAATCAAAGGCGTCAAAGAGGGGCGCGTGCGCCTTGTTGCTCTTAAATCTCTTCTCATACCTTCAAGATGCCTATTCCGCCTGAACCCACTGAGGCGGCGCTTGCTCCGAAGCCACATGGGTTTCTGGCTGTATATTACTCACTTCAGCCTTTTTTGCAGGCATAGGATATAATATAAAGCCACCTGTAAAACGCGTCAGCTCTGTTAAAACACCGTCCAGCACATCAAAGGTCTGTGATTGCACGTTTCTCACAAAATTGTCTAAATAACTTAAAAATGCCGACGCAGGAATAGCAACAAAAAGCCCCGCCGCCGTGGTCAGAAGCGCTATCCAAATCCCGCCTGCCAGTACCGCAGGATCAGAGCGCATTCCCGCCCCCTGCAGCCCTTGAAAAGCATCAATCATCCCCAGAACAGTTCCCAGCAAGCCAATCAGCGGCGCTAAAGAAGCGATCACATCTAGAATTTGCAATTTACTATTTAAAGCAAAAAGTGACTTTGCTGCCAATCTTTCGCCCTCTCTCTGAGCAAGCTTAAGATCATCATCTCTATTTTTAGGAGAATTCTTTTTAGGAGGGATATTCATTTGCAGCAGCATCGCTTTTACAGTCACAGCGGCAGGGTGAGAGCACCCTTCTAAATATTGAAGAGCCGTGCCAATCTCACCATTCGTCACCATCCACAAAAGCGTTTTTTCCTCTGCCTCTGTCCATTTGCCCATTTGCCAAAATTGGTAAAATTTAGCCAATATAACAGTGAGAGCAACAATTGACATTCCCGCCAAAACAAATGTAATCATTCCCCCCTTAAAGATCATAGAAATAATATCTGTCATTGCTCTCACTCATTTCGTTTGTTAATCAGCATACAATATTCTAGTAACTAGAATTTTTACTCATTATTTTGACATCTGATTTTTTTGGAAGTCATTTTTTTATGCTTCGATTTTTGTTTATCAGCGCCTGAAAGATTACCATCTTTGTTCGTATCCAACCTTTGATACATCCGCTCGCCTGATTGTTTATATTCAGCGAAGGAAATGCCTTTATCCGCGTCTACATCAATCGCATTGAAACGAATGTAAGTTTGTCTGATCGCGCGTTTTCGGGTTTTTTTAATCACCATATCCATACGGTATTCAAATTCAGAAACATATTCTTTTTGATCAAGCGTGCCATTGGCATTGCCGTCTGTTTCATCGAACTTAGCCCGTCTCGATTTATTAAACTCCGCCCATGTTACAGAACCGTCACCGTCAAAATCATAGGTTTTAATTAAACCTCTTTTACTATGAGTGGTTGGCATTCTGAAAGAAGGACGAGTGCGGATTTTTTTGATTTTTTTCTTCTTGGAAGATTGATCAGCTTTGCCGCCTTCCCATGTCCAAACAGGTTTGGGGTCAGCCGAAGAAAGAATGCCATCTTTATTGGTATCAAATTGATCAAAAGCCACCTTGCCAGAGGCTTCATATTCCGCCCATTCAATCGCATCATTGTCATTTTTATTAAGCGAACTAAACCGTACATATGTTTGCTTTACCTGCATGGCGCGGTCACGGTCGAATCTTTTTCCCAAACGGGCTTCATATTCGCTTACATATTCAGCTTCTGAGATATTTTTATCTTTATTCATATCAGTTTTTTGATATTGCTGGATCCGCACAGCGGCATATTCTTTTGCATCTACAATGCCATCACCATTTGTGTCATATTGCAGCAGCATTCCGCCCATAGAATGTGAGGCGGCTTGCACGACTGTCACAGTACAAAGAAGTCCCACTAAAAGGGCGAGTGACCTTGTTGTTTTTTTCATAATATATTCCAATTTTAAATCTTTAATTTGAGAGTGCGACTTCGAAAGTCAAACTATATGTATAGCTATAGATCGGTGCTTTAGCGCCTTTTGGCGCGGCGCTACGGTGACGAGTACGCAATAAATATATGCCCGCTTTTTCTATCTTCAAAGTCGTTTTCCCTTGATCATTCGTAACAAAGACCATCGCAGCTTTGCGCGATGAGGAACCATTTCCTGTTTCAAAAAGCTCTACTTTATGGTTTTTCAAGGGTTTTCCTTGGAACTGGATCGCAAAATCAAAAGCTTCACCCACATAAATTTCGCTCGGATGACTCAAGGCAACAAGCTCTAAGTCTTCTCCATTTGATTTTAAGGCAGCGCTGGTAGGCGCTCCATAAGTCACATAGGATTCTGCTTTGGTAATCGCCTGAACATGGCTGGTAATCTTGGATTCTTTTGGCAGAGGCTCGGTCGGGTTCATTGCCCGTTTTTTCTTGCCATTTAATTCATAAGAATAAAATTCAGCCCCAAGACGTCTGCCGGTACTAAAACGGTACGTGCCTTTATCTTCGAGTTTATGTTCTAAAACCGCTCTTGTTTTTAAAAATATTAAAGAAGAAAGATCATGCTTTTCACCATTTGGATAAATAACCGAGAATGCCTTGCCATTAAAAGCCACTTCTGGAATGAATAATTTTTCCCCAAACGCCGCATCCAATGTTACATATTTCCCCATCACAGGCTTAAAACTAGCCGGTTTTAAATAGGGTGTATGAGCCTGTGC
>JADGEY010000089.1 GCA_016744185.1 Emcibacteraceae bacterium
ATCTACAAAAATATAACCATCTGTATTGACTGCAATATTTAAAGAAGCCCCCATACCAGTGCCTGTTTTTTTATACCATTGCTCTGAAAAAAAATCTGTATTTACGTTCCAAATCTTCATTTCTGCATGATGCGTGCCGCTTAAATCTCCCCTAGAAATAAAAGGCATTTTTAATCTTCTAATTTCTTTAAAACCCTGCATCATTGAAGAGGGCTTGTTAAGGCTTAAAAAGCTATCTTTAGGACCAACAAGAATGAAATCATTATAAAAAACAGGAATACGTTTTGTAGCATATCCAGAATTTATAAATTCTTTTTCAGATTTTGGATCATGAACCAATAAAATATCAGCATTTCCATCTTTCGCCATACGCAAGACTTTGCCCGTGCCGGCTGTCATGGTTTTGAATGAATATCCTGTATCTTTTTTTAATTTTTTCATAATATAAGCCAGAAAGCCAGAATCCTCTATGGTTGTTGTTGCCATAAAAATGATTTGCTTATCGGGGGAGAGAATAAATCTGAAAAGCCCAAAATCTATAAGTAAAATAACACTCATGATGAGTAAAATTTTACCTCTCATGATAAAATTCCATTGATGAAATTAAAGCCCTGTTTGGTTTTGGGTTTTGTGAAAAATTCTTTGGCTTCTGTTTGCTCTATTATTTTTCCTTTTTCCATATAGATAATAATATCAGCTAATCTTTTTGCCTGATTTAAATCATGACATGCCATAATAATAGTCATAGATTTTTTTGAACAATCTTTAATCATATTTTCCATTTTTAAGGTCGCATGGGGATCAAGATTGGACGATACTTCATCAAGAAATAAAATTTCTGGTTTTAGTAATATGGCACAAAGAACTGCAAGTCTTTGTTGTTCACCAGATGATAAATGACGCGCGGGAGTATCTTTATATTGCTCCATATCAAATTCTTTTAAAATCTTTAAAATCTGCTGATGTGAATTTTTATCAGAGTGATGTAATTCCATTATAAATTTAATATTTTCAAAAACGCTGCGCCGTAAAAGAGTAGGCTTAGCAAAAACCATTGCTTGGCGCATTTCTTGCTTCTTTAAAATAACCTTCCCTGCCGAGGGTTTTAAAAGACCATGGCAAATATAAAGAAGCAGCGTTTTCCCCGCGCCATTTGACCCTAGAATAAAAGTACGTTTGTTTTTTAAAAAACTTACAGAAATATGATCTAAGGCTGGCATCTCTTCCCCATGATTTTCATGGTTATAAGAAATATTATCTAATTCTAAAATTCTATCAGAAGATGAAATCTTGCTCATTAAAATTTCCTCCCCCCTTTATTTTGGCGTATTTTATTTTGACCTGTTTTGAAAAAATGGGCAAGCGCATTAATGATAAAGGCAAGAGTGAGTAAAATAATACCCAGCGCCATTGCTAATTCTAGATTGCCTTTGCTGATTTCCATTTGAATAGCGGTTGTCATTGTACGGGTGCTATGCTCGATATTACCGCCGACAATCATAACCGCTCCGACTTCTGATATAGCCCGCCCAAACCCTGCTAAAAGAACCGTCAACAATGCGCTGCGTCCTTCTACAAGAAGCGTTTTTATCCTTTGCCATAGGGTGAGCCGCCATGACAGAAATTGAATATTATATTCTTCGTTTAAATTCTCTATAATTTGTAGTCCTAAAGCTGTTATGAGAGGAGTGATCAGTAAAAACTGGGCAATAATCATCGCAGTGGGGCTATAAAGCAGTTTAAATAAGCCAAAGACACCATTAGCAGAAAGAAGAATATAAACCACCAATCCAACAACAACAGGGGGCACTCCCATAAGAGAATTTAAAATAATAATGACAACGCCCCGCCCTTTAAACCTTGAAGATGCAATGATCGCCCCCAGAGGCAGCCCAATAAGAGCGGCAAAGAAAATAGCCCATAGGCTGACAAAAAGAGATAATCCAACAATTTCCCACAGAGTATTATGAAGCGCATCATAAGATGAAAAAACCATCATCAGAGCCTTTATGAATAAATTAGAATCTTCTGTCATTTTACTTTTAATCCTCTTTCAAAACATAAAGTAAATGTTGCAGCAGCAAACTACAATCCCTAAGAATAGATAAAGTAAATTAATTTAAATAATGAGATATGAATGAGCGAGCAAATAAAAAGAGAGCTTCTTGATGTGACGGGACATAAATGCCCTATTCCTGTTTTACGGTTGCGCAAATATTTAGAAAAGCTTGAAACAGGTGAAGAAATAACCCTGATTGCCAGCGATCCTATGGCACAATTAGATATTGCTCATTTTTGTCATAAGGCAGGTCATGATTTAATGAATATTACCAAAGAAGGGGGAAAGATTGTTTTTCAAATTAGGAAATAATAAAGATCAACAATTCTTATTAGAAAATTATTGATAACGCTCTGAAAGAAATAACAGGAGGGACGATCTTGCCCCTCCTGAAAATATTTATATCTTTAGAAATCTGTACGGAATGTAAGACCAAATGTTCTTGGCTGATTAGTTCTAAAGCTTAAACGTGCCCGTCCACCGCGTTCACGGTCAAACGACAGATTAGCATTTTCATCCATCACATTATTAAGATAAGCCACCACTTCCCATGATTCAAAAACCAATCCCATACTAAGGTTTAAGACTTGATAAGAATCAAGCTCAAGGTCAAGGGTTGTTATCTCTGCGCCAGATGCGCCGCCAAAAGGAAGACCAGACGTGAATTTACCTGCGCCTGCTTCTTGATCTGAAGGCTGCGTAAAGACGCTGCTGCGATGTTGGAAAGTCGCAGAAATATAAGCATCAGCACCATTATCTAAAGCTTCAAGTGAAAAGTTGTAAGTCCCTGTAAGAGCAATACTAAATTTAGGGACAGACGGCAGGCGGTTTCCTTTACGAACGCCGCCAAGGATTTTACCTTCACTATTAAGAACGGTTGAATCAAATTCAGATTGAAGCAGACTTCCTGCGACTGAAAAATCAAAGCCTTCTATAGGCTGTGCTTTTAATTCAAATTCAATTCCTTGGGAATGAGCTTTTTCAACATTAAAAGAAATACGTGAAGAACAAGAACCCGCATCAAGCGTTACTTGAAGGTTTGAAATTTTAGTGTAAAAAGCAGCGACATTTAAACTTAAACTTCCTGTATTAACTTTAATGCCCGCTTCATAATTCCATAATTTTTCATCATCATAATCTTGAAATCCGCCAAATATAGCAAGATCACTAGAATTACATAAAGCGGTATTAAGAGGATCATTCACGCCGCCAAGACGAAAGCCCTGTGAGACCTGTGCATTTAATGTCACTTCATCATTCAGATCATAACTGGCAAGAATGCGAGGAGAAAAACCATTAGATTTTGTTTCATTCGTCTGTCCAACAACGCCATTTCCAAAAAGCCCGACCTGCGTCACACTGCGGGTTTCTTTATAATCATAATAACGCCCGCCTGCTGTGAAATGAAATTGATCAGAAACATCATAACTCACCTCTGCAAATAGAGCCGTTTGTTTTAATGAATAAGGAAGCAGAGAGTAAAATGGAGAATCTTTAGGAGAAACACCTTTAGAGACAGCGGCAGAAGTCCCTGCGCCAAGGACAGCATCGACAAAAGCATCATATCCCGCCGTTGGTAAAGATTGTTTATAAAAACGGTCTGTATCTGAGTAAAACGCCCCCACAATCCATTGCAGCGGTCCATCACTGGTAGAGCTTAGGCGCAGTTCTTGCGTAAAGGATTCTACTTTTGTTGCATCAAGCAAATTTGAAGGTAAAAGAGCAGCCGCATCGCCAAGCCCTAAATCAACAGATACGCTGCCGCTTAAAGCACTGGCATCTCGGCTCACTAAAATATCTCGGTCTGTATAGCTTGTCACAGATGTTATATCAAGCGCATCAAAACTCATTTTAATCGTTGCATCAGCAATTAAAGTCTGATCTTTAAAGCTCTCTCTTAAAAGAAGAAATTGCTGTCTTTCTTTAAAAATGACAGCTTTGCGTGTGGTGGTATAGGGGTTAGCATAAAGATTAAAGACTTCTTGGCGGTTATTACCGTCCATCTTAATTTCTTGATAGATGATGCGCGGCGTAATTGTGAAATTCTCTGTTGGCTGAAATAATAATGTCATCCGGCCTCCAGACCGCGTTCCACTATTAACATCTTTATCAATGCTGCCATCTTCCCGTAGAGCGTCAATATATCCTGCATATTTCGTGTGATAACCAACAATGCGTAGAGCGGCTTTATCATCAGAAATAGGCAAATTAACCATTGCTTTAAGATGCCCCCCTATGCCGCCATCGGCAAGACTATTGAGATTTCCTTCGGCACTTCCAGAAAAACCGTCCATATCAGGCTGATTGGTAATATAGCGAATAGTACCGCCAATAGAGCCTGATCCAAATAATGTCCCTTGAGGCCCCCGTAAAACTTCGACGCGGTTAAGATCATATAGATCAACATCAGGGGTGAAGAGAGATAAAGATATGACAGATTCATCAAGGTAAATTCCAACTTGTTCTTTAACGCCAGGCTGGTCTCTAACAATTTGACCCGCAGAAACGCCGCGAATGGCAACTTGGCTTTGACCTGGTCCTAAATTTTGAATCATTAAACCTGCTACATTACGGGCAAGATCTTCGAGGCTGGTTGCCCCAGAACGTTGGATATCAGCCTGAGACTGTGCATTAATAGAAAAAGGAACATCTATTAAAGACGATCTCTTCGTTGCTGTTACAATGATTTCTTCAAGAGCTGTTTTATCATTATCTGCATCTTTTGCATGTATGGTGGGGGCTAGTATCATACTACTTACAATTGCGGTTGCCGCAAGAATATTAATTTTTCCTTATTATATTGATTTTAAGTAAAATTATATCTACAATATTATTTTTGTGTATTTTATAAATTTTATTATTGTTGTAGAATGGTAATTCTATCTTATTTTGTTTGAAACATCAAATTGCTACATTTAAAGAGTAGATAAAAGGGAAGATATTCCTTTTAAGATTAAAACAAGAAAAAATATTCCTTTAAGGTTAAGCCAAAGATTGCGGATTGAAAATTTTCAATAAAAAGCTTATATGAGATCTATTCATTATTTAAAAGCACAAAACCATTATGATAACCATTGATGATATTACCGAAACATTCGAATTTTTAGATGATTGGGAAGAGCGTTATAAATATATTATCGACCTTGGGCGCAGCCTTGAGCTGTTTGATGAGAAAGATCAGACAGAAGAAAACCGCGTTCATGGCTGCACATCTCGCGTGTGGTTAATACATGAAGAGAAAGAAAAAAATATATTTTTTAAGGGGGATAGTGACGCTTTTATCGTTAAAGGGCTGGTTGCTATTATCTTAACAATCTATTCAGGTAAAACCGCAAAAGAAATTTTAGCAGTTGATATTAAAGCTTTTCTTGATAAATTAGGTTTAGAAAAACATCTTTCTCCCATGAGAGCAAATGGGTTATATTCTATGGTAAAACGCATTAGAGATATTGCAAAATCCAAATAATTATATGAGGCTTATATGGATAATTTTGAACTTCCTCCTCTTAAAGAACTTATGAATTATCTATCTCATGCAAAAAGGCTTGGGCTTCAGGTTATTTTTGAAGATGGAAAAAAAATGACTTTGAAAATGCCCTATCATAGTGATTTAGAAATTTTAGAAGGCACAGGTTATGTTGCTCATGGTGCAGTGGCTGCGCTGGTTGATACTGCTTTTGGCATGGTGATTTATAAACAATTTCTTATTCCGCACCGCCTTGTAACTTTAGATCTTAGAATTGATTATATGGGGAAGTCTGACCCAAGGCAGGATATTTATGCCGATGTTATTTGCACCAAGTTAACCCGTGAAGTTGCTTTTGTAAACGGCGAGATATATTCCGATGGAAAAGAGCCTTTTGCTCTTGCTATTGCCGCTTTCTCACACAGCTCTGTAGGAACATAAAATGATTTCAGGTCAATTAAAAGCATTAAAAGACGAAGAGGTTTTTGAAGTCCCTGTCCTAGGCTCACCCTATTCTAAGATGCTTGGGCTGCATCTCAAAAGAGATGAAAAAGGTAAGATTACAACGATCATGAAATATTCAGATGATTTAATTGGCGTGCCCTTCCCGCCTGCTCTTCATGGCGGGCCTTTAATTGCTCTTCTTGAAATGGCAAGTTTTTTTGAGCTTGCATGGGAGCTTAATATAGAATTTATTCCCAAAACAATTGATGTGAATGTTGATTTTCTGAGAATGGGCAAGCCTCAAGATTGTTTTGCTTCTGCCAAGATCTTTAGACGAGGGCGGCGTTTTGCTAATCTTCATGCGAAGATATGGCAAGAAGATTTTGATAAACCAATTGCTACCGCGCGGCTACATTTTCTAATTATTGATCCTACAAAAAAGAGGGTTCAAAAAGATTAATTTAGATCATTTTCTCTCTTTTTTAGGAGAGAAAATGATCTAAAATATATAATGCATAATTGATAAGTTTAAAGGAGAATTATGCTTGTTTCTTTTCTTGGAATTCTTCCAGAAAACTCTTAGTTTGGGTTTCTAGGTTTCGGACTTCTTTTTGAACGCCTTGGTTTGCAGACGTAAGGCTTTCTACAGATTCTAGCGTTTTTTCTGCTGTATCACTTACATGAGTAATATTGCTCGTCATTTCTTGTGTACCGGATGCTACCTCTTGAATATTTGCACTAATTTCTCTCGTTGCATCGGATTGTTGTTCTGTCGAACTCATAATAGAAGATGAAAATTCACTGAGCTGAGCAACAGATTCTTCAATTCTTTTTACATAATCTACGGATTCTTTTGTTCTATCCTGAATTGAATTAACTTGCTGAAAAATTTCACTTGTCGCATCAGATGTTTGCTGGGCAAGAGCTTTAACTTCAGAAGCGACAACGGCAAACCCTCTGCCAGCGTCCCCTGCTCTTGCCGCTTCAATCGTAGCATTCAAAGCCAATAAATTCGTTTGATTAGCAATATCATTAATAAGATTAACGACACGGCTAATTTTTTCTGAATCTTCTTGCAATAAATTAATTATTGATACGGATTCTTTTACTAAAACAGATGAATTAGCCGCTTGCTTTGATGAAGCCTCTACTTGTCCTGCTATTTCATCAATTGACGCATTTAATTCTTCTGCTGCCGCCGCAACTGTTTGAACGTTATTTGCAGAAATTTGCGCCGCAGAGGCTGCATCATTAGATAAGCTCTTTGTTTCTTCACTATCTGACTTTAGAGATATTGTAACGGTTTCAGAACTATCTGTTGCTTTTAAAATATTGCCTACAAGATTTAAAACATCGAAACTATATTCTTCTGCTAATTTTGAACGTTTATCAGCAATTACACTGGCATTCTCCATCATTTGAGTGGTATTATTTATGGATTGAGCGTTTAAGCCAAAATTCCCAAGAATCCCTTGCGTCAGAAATTTACGAAAAAAGTTTTTATTCACAGCCGCCTCTAAAGACCCTTTTGCTTCACGAATATAGGCATCCATTAAATCAAAAGTATGATTAAACTGTACTAAAACAGGAGATAAATCACCAAATTCATCCCAGTTTGTAATGCGGCTTTCTAATTTTCCAGCCGCAAGATCAGGCATAATTTTTGCAATTGCTTCAAAAGCTGTCTTATATTTTAAAAGCTCTTCTTCTGGTGAATCTTTTACAAACTTCATCTTTTCTGCTAAATCAGTTTCTTTTTTTATGGCTTCAGATTCAGAATTCTCAGTGCTTAATATGTTTTTTATAGATTTTAACATTAGATTATTTTCTTTCTAATAATATATTTTATCCCTCTAGAGACCAGACAAATTCATCAAATGTCATTCCTGCATTGGCTAGAACTTGGTTTAAATGCTCTGTCCCTGCTGCCAAAGGATCTTGGCTATGAGATTGTTCTGCTGCATAAATATCTTTATAAAGATTATCAATAACAGTGATTGCGGACGATTTTGGTTTACGGCGGTTTGAATGATATCCGACAAAATTTCCAGAAGAATCTAAAGAAGGCGTAACATGAGCAATAACCCAATAATATTTTCCTGTTTTTGACATATTTTTAACATGGGCAAAAATTTCTTTTTTATCTTGGATTGTGTCCCATAGTAATTTAAAAACTGATCGGGGCATATCCGGATGCCGAATGATATTATGGGGCTGTCCGATAACATCTTTTGTCTTCATTTCAGCAACTCTGCAAAATATATCATTTGCATAAAGGATTGTACCTTTTAAATCTGTTTTTGATACAATAATTTCATCAGATTGAAACGTGACCTCTTGATTAACGGGAATAATATTACTCTTTACCATTTAACTTTACTACCTTACTACTATAAGTTTTTATACTATTATAAGTTTTTTATTATTATAAATTTATTTTTTATTTTTAAAACCAGTCCACCAGTTATTTAAAAACATAACCCTATAAACCGTAGGACATAATATGTCGAATTATTGCAAAAAAACAATGAATGAAGCGTTAACTTCAATAAAAATAAATTAAAAATTTAATAAAAAATACAGCTAAATAAGAGGTTTTTAAAATATAAAAAACCTATGTTATTGATATAGAACTATAAAAATAC
>JADGEY010000008.1:0-20967 GCA_016744185.1 Emcibacteraceae bacterium
CTATTTTGCCGCTTCTAGATGAAATGGGCATTGGGTATTTACGAGCCACTCTCTGTTCAAAATTATCATCAGGTCAAAGCCGCAGAGCCGCCATGAGCCGCCTTATATCTTATTCAGGATCAAATTTTAAAAAAATATGGCTGCTTGATGAGCCAACCGTTGGACTCGATTATGACGGCGTGCAGAAGCTTAACCATGTCATGAAAGAGCATTTAGAAAGGGGCGGTATGGTCATCATGGCAACCCATGTGGATGTGGGTCTGGATGCAAGTCTGTATGATTTTTTGTCTTTAGATGATTTTAAGCCAGAAGATGATTTTAAGCCAGAAAATTTATCGGATATGGGGGACGGTTGGTAATGCTCTTCATTTTCCTTACGGTTTTAAAACGTGATGTGCTGCTCTCTTGGCGGCAAGGTTCGGCTGGCTTTATGGTTGTGGCTTTTTTTATTATTGTAACCTCGCTTTTTCCTTTTGCAGTAGGCCCCGACAAAGTCGCGCTGGCAAAAATTTCTGCGGGAATTATTTGGGTTGCCGCTCTTTTATCATGTCTCTTATCATTAGATAGAATTTTCCATGCGGATTATGAAGATGGCTCTTTGGATCAATATTTATTAGCCCCCTGTCCGCTTGAAGTGATTATTTTCGCCAAGAGCCTTGCCCATTGGGTAACGGCGAATTTACCGCTTATTATTATCGCTCCTGCGCTGGGGATAACGCTAAATCTGCCTACGCATGCTTATGGAATGTTAATATTCTCTATGATGATCGGCACGCCAGCGTTAAGCTTTATAGGTGCGCTCGGCGCAGCCCTTACCGTAACTTTAAAGAGGGGCGGCGTGCTGCTTTCTTTGTTGATCTTACCTTTATATGTCCCCGTGCTTATTTTCGGCGTTCTTTGCGTTGAAGCCGCCATTGCAGGGACGCAGGTAAGCAGTCATATGATGCTTTTAGCAGGGGTTAGTCTTTTTTCTGTGGCTCTTGCCCCATGGGCAGCAGCAGCGGCGATTAGAGTGGGGCTTGAATAAGTTAAAGGTCGGGGCTTGTTTTGCGTACCACATCTTGGATAAAAAGAGGGCAATATCTCATACTCGCTAAATAGGTCATTCCCTTGTTTAAGAGAGTTACTTTGCGGCGTAATTTTTGAACGCCCCGCTGTATTTTTGGGCTATGAGACACTAAAATGCTAAGCCCAATCAGGGCAATAAACTGTCCAATAGGAAGGGGAATTGGTGCAGTAATAAGCCCAAAAATTAGCAAAAACCATCCAAGGGTAAGCATGGTATGGGTGCAGATAAAGTGGATAATTGATCCGAAGATGCCCTTAAATGATATTTTTTTCATTGTAACTATTTTACGCATTTTAAAGTATTTCTTTTATAGATAGGAATGACGGTATCATAAAACAAGATATAAATAATTTATAGAACTTGATTTAGTCAAAAATAAGAAGGGGATTATAGGGAGAAAAGAGATTATTCTGTAATTTTTTGCCCTTCCTCTTGCTTTCAAAGACCATTAGAGATATGCATGTTTTATGCATAAATTCGCAAATCCTGCCCGCTTTATGCGGATTGCAAAAAAGATTGTTCCATGGAGCTTTTCATTGGGGTTTATCTGCTTGGCTATTGGTCTTTATGGCGGTCTTTTTGTCGCCCCTGAAGACGAAGAAATGGGCGAGGCAGGACGCATTATGTACGTCCATATTCCTGCCTCCTATATGGCGATGGCAGGATATATTGCGATGGGAATTTCGAGCGTCATGTCTGTTGTTTGGAAGCATCCTCTTGCCGATCTTACCGCAAGAGCCTGCGCCCCTGTGGGAGCTGTTTTTACATGCCTTGCTCTTTTTACAGGATCATTATGGGGCAAGCCCATGTGGGGAACATATTGGGAATGGGACGGGCGCATGACATCTGTTTTGTTTTTGCTGTTTCTTTATCTGGGTTATATGGCAGTTTGGAATGCTATGGAAGACCGAACCCGCGCCGCTAAAATTGCCTCGATTGTGGCTATTGTCGGTGTGATTAATGTTTTTGTGATAAAGTTTTCAGTTGAATGGTGGTATAGTTTACATCAACCTGCTAGTATTATTACGTCAGAAGGTTCTAAAATTACGATGGATATTTTATGGCCTGTCCTTGTTATGATTATCGCTTATAAATTGTTTTTTATAACAATTGTACTTTGGCGCACGCAATCATTAATTATGGAAAGAAAATCTGAAAAGCTTGAGGGTAGAATCTCAGCTTTGAGAGAAAAGGGATATTATTAGATGGCTGATTATGGAATATTTATTTGGCCTTGTTTTATTGCTACTATTTTGTCCCTTGTGGGGCTTGGCTTTTTTAGCTGGAGAAGTAAAAAGAATGCTGAAAATTATATTGATGAATTAGAATGTTATCTTAAGAATTTATCGAAAAAATAACCTATTATTTAAGAGCCATTCACATGTCAGCTGCCCCTAAAATGAAACCAAAGAAAACCAAAGCCTCGCTTCGAAAAAGACGCAGGATCTATTTAATCGTCACCTCAATGACGGTACTTTCTCTTGCAACATTTTTGGTTTTATCTGCTATGAAAGAGGGCATTCAATTTTATAAAGACCCTAGCCAGATTGTCGAAAACAGACCCGCTTCGGGGCAGAGTTTTCGTCTTGGCGGACTTGTAGTGGCGGGAAGTTTCACAAAGCTCGCAGGAACAATGAATTATAAATTTTCCATCACGGACACTGTAGAGGAAGTTAAAATAGAATATAAAGGACTGCTGCCTGATTTATTTAGAGAAGGTCAGGGCGTTATCCTTGAAGGCAGTTTGAATGAGAATAATATTTATATTGCAAGCCGCGTATTGGCTAAACATGATGAAAATTATATGCCGAAAGAAGTCGTGGATTCTTTAAAAAAACAGGGCGTTTGGCAGCATGATGATGAAAGTTCAAATGAAAATATTCCAAATAAAAACGCTCCAGAGACTATTAAATAAGGAAAGCTTTAAATGATTGTAGAATATGGTCATTTAGCGGTGGCTCTTGCTTTATCCCTTGCCCTTGTGCAGGCGATTATTCCGATGTTTGGGGCGTATCATGGGAACGTACGGCTGATGCGCCTTGCCCGTCCTGTGGCTATTGGGCAGCTTCTTTTTGTCTCTTTTTCATTCGGCGCATTAATCTATGCTTATTTAGGATCTGATTTTTCTGTTGTTAATATTGTGAAAAATTCTCATAGCCTAAAACCGCTGCTTTATAAAATTTCAGGTCTTTGGTCTAACCATGAAGGCTCGCTTTTACTCTGGGCGTTGATTATTGCCCTGTTTGGCGCATTGGTTGCCATCTTTGGGCGTGGTTTGCCTTTATCGCTCCAGTCCCGTGTTTTATCTATTCAGGCAATGATTGGGGTTGGATTTTATCTGTTTTTGCTGACTACCTCTAATCCTTTTTTACGGATCTTCCCTTTCCCAGATGAGGGGCGAGGGCTTAATCCTTTATTGCAAGATCCCGGGCTTGCCTTTCATCCTCCTTTTTTATATTTGGGATATGTGGGGCTTTCAGTCTCCTTTTCTTTTGCAGTAGCGGCTTTAATTGAGGGAAAGGTTGATGCGGCTTGGGCGCGGTGGGTGCGTCCTTGGGCTTTGCTTGCATGGGTGTTTTTAACCATTGGCATTGTTCTGGGGTCATGGTGGGCGTATTATGAGCTGGGCTGGGGCGGCTGGTGGGCGTGGGATCCTGTTGAAAACGCAAGTTTTATGCCGTGGCTGGTCTGTACGGCTCTGATCCATTCCGCTATTGTGGTGGAAAAGAGGGAGACGCTTAAAAGCTGGACAATTCTGCTTGCGCTGACGGCTTTTTCTTTTTCTTTGCTGGGAACCTTTATTGTGCGGTCAGGGGTTTTAACCTCAGTCCATGCTTTCGCTACTGATCCTGAAAGGGGAATTTTTATTTTAGGGTTCTTAGGGGCTGTGATTGGCGGAAGCCTACTGCTTTACGCCCTCAGAGTTGATAAAATTGAAAAAGGCAGCATTTTTGCGCCTATCAGCCGTGAAACAGGATTGTTGATTAATAACCTTCTGCTCTGTACGGGAGTTGCGGTTGTTTTTTTTGGCACGTTATATCCGCTTTTATTAGATGCGATGACAGGGGATAAAATTTCTGTAGGGGCCCCTTTCTTTAATAAAACATTTGTCCCGCTTATGATGCCGCTTATTTTTATTATGGGTTTTGCGATACAGCTTAATTGGAAAAGAGCCGATATAAAAGCGGTTGCAAGCAGGCTTAAATTTATATTTGGAGCATCTGTTTTGGCGGCGGTTATGATTTTCTATACCATGGATACAGATAATTTTATGGCGGCTCTGTGGTTTGGTCTTGGTCTATGGCTTGTTCTTGCAACTTTTGCCGATTTATTCAAACGTATCGGGCTTGGAAAATCAGGTAATTTATTGAATAAAATAAAACGCCAACCAAGAGCAACATGGGGAATGTTTTTTGGTCATTTAGGTTTTGCAATCGCTGTGTTGGGCATGACGGGAACGTCAAATCTTTCGCAAGAGTTCCAGAATATTATGGCGAGGGGGCAAAAAATTGATATTGGCGGCTATGAGGTTACTTTTGAAGGAGCAAAAGCAGAAGTTGGCGCTAATTATACGGCTGTGAGGGGGCTTTTTACGGTAAGAGAAGGGGGCGAAATTCTAACAAAGTTAGAGCCAGCAACCCGCACCTATATAACGCCGTATCAAAGCACAACGGAAGCCGCACTTTATACGGCTCTGCGGGGGGATTTATTCATTGTAATTTCAGAAGAGCAAGAGATTTTAATAGACACTAAAAAAACATCCGTTTTTGGGGTTAGGATTTATCATAAATTTATGCAAGTTTGGCTCTGGATCGGCATGATTATTATGGTGGTGGGAGGATTATTTTCTTTAAGCGACAGACGCTTTAGAATAGGAGTTCCTCTTAAATCACTTTTTGCAAAAAAGAATAAAATAAGAGCTGGGGAATAATGAAATGAATTTAAGAAAAATAATTCCGCTTTTGGTTTTTGCCGTTTTATTCGCTTTTCTTTTTCGGGGATTGTCTCTAAAACCGCGGGTTATTCCATCTGTTTTAATTGATAAGCCGATGCCTCAGACAGTGCTTCCTGCTCTTATGGTGTCTGAAATATCAAAGACGGGAATTGGTTTTTCTACGGATCAGATTACAGCTAAAGGAGGGCTGGTTCTGGTAAATTTCTACGCCTCATGGTGCCCCCCTTGCCGCATCGAGCATCCTGCGTTATTAAGGCTGCAAAAATTAGGCTATAAGATTTATGGTATTGCTTATAAAGACAAGCCTGAGGATGCGCAAAATTTTGTTGATAATTTGGGTAATCCTTATGTTAATATTGGTGTTGATTTAAAGGGTAAGGCGGGGGTCGATTGGGGCGTTTACGCCGTTCCAGAGACGTTCGTAATTTTGAATGGACGGGTGATTTATAAACATTTTGGCGTTATTCATGAGCAGGATATGGAAGATATTGAAGCTTTGCTTGATAAAGCAAAAACGTCGCAGCAGGAGAAAAAATAATGAAAATAATATTTAGGACTATTCTCTTTGTGTTTTTAATGGGCTTTATAACGCCTATAGCTTATTCAGAAATTTTTGATCCTGATAAGCTAAAAGATGAGGTTTTAGAAGAGAAATCTCAAGAAATTATGAAAAAATTACGCTGCCTTGTCTGCCAAAATCAGTCTATTGTTGATTCCGATGCGGGTCACGCAAAAGATTTGCGTAATATCGTGCGCCAAAGGGTAAAGGCAGGCGATAATGAAGGTCAGATTCTTGATTATATGACAAGCCGTTATGGGGATTGGGTTTTGTTGCAGCCTCCTTTTATGGCGGCAACGGCTTTGCTTTGGCTCTCGCCGATTATTCTTTTGGCTTTTGGTGTTTTTATTATTTTACGCCATCAGAAAAAGTTAAAAAAAATCTCTGCGCCGCAAAATCTTAGCCAAGATGAACAAGACCAATTAAAGAAAATTTTAGATCAAAAAAATAACTTAGAGGAAGAGTAATGGTATTTTGGATTATCGCCTTTCTTTTGGTTCTTCTTGCTCTTAGTTTTATATTTATTCCTTTTTTAAGGAAGCAAGAAGACCAAACGAAGACTGCCCCTGAAATCACTGTCTATAAAGCCCAGCTTTGGGAAGTTGAGAGTTCTATTTCTCAGGGAATTTTACAGGGTGATGAAGCTTTAGCGGCGAAGGTTGAAATTCAAAGAAGATTATTAAAGGCTGCGGGGCGAGTTGATGTTAAAAAAACGGATAAAAATACCCCTAGAACGCCATTATATCTTTATGCTATGGCGGCTTTATTGGTTGGGGTTGGGGTTTATTATTATCTAAAATATGGCACGCCAATGATGCCTGATTTTCCGATCAGCATTAAAGAAGAACGGTTTTCTAAAAATGCTAATGTTAAAAAAATTAAGAATTATATCGTTAAAATTAAACAGCGCATTGCAAAAGGTGAGGATGTCACGATGGGCTATTTTGCTCTTGCTCATTTTGAATCCCAGTTAGGTCACACACAAAAAACCTCTAAAGCTTTTGAAAAAATAATAGAGCTTGAGCCAGATAATTATCAATATCATTTGTTATATGCTCAAAGCATGATCCGCATGTCGGGCGGGCGTGTGCCGCCTGCGGCTTTATTGGTTTTAAAAAGAGCGGTTAAAATGCAGAATAAAGCTTTTGGTGCGGTTTATTATCTTGCTTTATCTGATTTTCAAAAGGGGAATGTTAGAAAGGCTTATGAGAGCTGGAGGAAGCTTGCAAAAGAGACAGGAAAAGATGATCCATGGGCAGAGGAGCTTGCATCTTCTATTTTGAAGGCAGAGGTTCGTTTAAGGATCAGAAAGCCGCAGGAAAAAGTGCCTGCCGCTCCTTTCATTACAGCCGAGCAGCGTAAAGAAATTATGTCGATGGGGATCAAGGAGCGAGAACAAATGATTCGCTCTATGGTTCAATCACTTGCCCAGAAAATGGAACGAAGCCCTACGGTGGGCGGTCTTAAAAAACTAGGGCGTGCCTATAGGGTACTTAAAGAAAAAGACAAGGCAATAGAAGCTTTTAGCAAAGCCTTGAAGATGAGCGAGGGGGATGAGAAAAAAGAAATTGAGAAAATACTGGAAAAATTAACGATTAAAAACTAAAATATAAGCCAGTCATAGAATATGGCTTTAAATCCCGTAAGAATTCGTGCCTTTATATTTATTTTTTAAAGATTTTTAAGAAGATATTTTTAGAGAATAAAGTGGATAGATTTTAAGATTATGAAACTCACATCTAACTCTCAATTGATTGCATCTCTTATCGCTCCGCAGCAAAGGCGGGCGGCAGTAGATGATGGACAGGCAAAAGAGAAGAAAAACCCTGTAGGTTTATCTCATAAATCGTTAAAAGATATGGAACGCGCCCAAAAAATTGAAGATAATCTAATTGCGCTTAAAAAAACGCAATCAGATTTGAGGGCAAAAAACATTGCTAAATTGCGGGAGACACTTGGGGTAGAAGCCGTCTCTCATGATGTAATTGATGAGAAATCAGAGGTAAATTCGGGGGCTTTGAATGGCTTAAACCCCCCGCAGGATTTTGCACGTGAAAATTTTACCTCTTCAAAACCTGCCTTTATAAAGCTTGGGCAGGTTTTTGATATTAAAGTCTAGTTTCTTTGGACTTTTAAAATTGTCCTTTCAGCATTATGACAAATTTAGTATTTCTTTTTGTATGTCGTCTTTCATGCCATTTAACCGAAGAATTTGGGTCTGTATATAGCCCATTATAACGGGTCGTTGTCCGAAGACCTTTTCCTCGTAGCAGGCTATATCCATCAATACGAATTTTTAAATCTTTTGAAAGTTTATATTCAATATAGAGGCTTCCATTTATGCGGTTTTCGTACCGAGCGATATAATCAAAACGATTGTAACGTTCAGCAGTTTGAGTGCCAACGTTCGCACCAAATGCCAGACCTAAATCTGTTTCATCATGTTTTAAAGAGATATTCCAATAAGCCGTCACAAGACCATTAATATGCTGTCTTTTTTGCGTGAAAGGATTAAGGGCGTTGCTGTTCCTATAGGTTAGATCACCATTAAGAACTGTGTTTTCTAACCCAAGGGCAGAAAGGCGAAGCGAGCTTTCTAATCTAATGCCATATTCTTTTGCGCTATCAATATTGCCGTATCCTGATCTAATAATAGTATTTTCTTGTCCTTTTATTTGGCTGTAAAAGGGAATTTCTGTCAAATGGTCATCAATGGCATGGTAATAAAAAGTGGCGGAAATATTACCCATATCTTTGGCAAATTGATGTTCATAAGTAGCAGATAATTCCCATCTTTTTTCAGGACGAAGGTTAGGATTAGTCAGCTCTACCCTCTCTTCTTCTCCATTATAATGTGGAATAAAATTACCGAGCTGGAGCTGGCTTACTGTGCGTTCAATATTAAATCTTAATTGATCTTCTTTTGTTAAATCATAACGCAGGTTAAAACGGGGCTTCAAATAATTAAAAGATCTTTTTACAGGGGCTAAGTCAGGCGCACCAAAAAAATGAGAATCAACACTAATATTTGACCATTCGCTATTAAGGGAAGATTGTAAATTAAGGTCAGAGGAAATTTTAAAATTATGGCTTAAGAATGCTTCATAACGTGTTTCTTGGATATCGTGATTTTCAGCTCCAGAAGTGTTTCTGATGAGCGTCGCCTCTCTTTTATTAACGGCAAGCTCTGCTCCTATTTCAAATGAATGCTCTTCATTTAATTTTTTATTCAATGTTGTTCGAATAATATTTTCAGATCGCAAGCTTTTTCTAAGGAGGGTAAAATCTCTATAGGGAGACGCATTATCTTTTGTTTTATCTACCCAAAGGTTGCCTTTGAAATCAAGGTTATTTGAAATAAAAAGAATTTTTAATGTGCCAAGGCTTTCAAATTTATGAATAAAATCACCGCCTAATTCCCAATTATCAGCTTTATTATCAATATTGAAATCATTGATAATATTCTTTGGGCTTGCCGCAGGATCTGCATAAGAAAAAACTTTTGGAGAATAATTTTGATATTTTTCAAAATTATAAACGCCGTTCAACCGAAAATTAGTTTTTTCAGTAAAGTCATATTCAATCTTTCCCGAAAGTTTCGTGACTGAGAAAGTTCTCGATTGTTTTTCGGTTCGTGTATGGTTTAAAGAGCCATCTGGATTTATGAATGTTTCTGAATAAGTTGCTGCGTTGGGGTATGCTTGCCTATCGATTCCAACTGTATATTTAAGGTCTCCTGTTTCGCCGCTATGGCTTATTCCGCCCGTGACAACATTTTTTCGTCCCGCTGTCGCTGTATAGCCAATATCCCATATTGTAGAAGATGCAACATTTTCTTTTAAAATAACATTAATGATAAGCCCTTCTGATTGTACATCTAATCCTGCAACTGTTCCTCGGATCAGTTCGATATGCTGTATATTTTTAGCCTGAATTCTTTGAAGTTCAGCCTTGATACCATTTGATTTTCCAGAGGTTCGTTTGCCATTAATTAAAATTTGATCCCCGCCAGAGCCAAAACCCCGATTATTATCATTATTATTGATGGCATTTAGAATAGAGCTTGTTCCTGGAATTTTTTCAATCATATCCTGCAGGGTTTGCGGCGTGAATTTTGTAAAATAATCCATCTCATATTTTGTAATAGCAGAATTATCTGATGATGCTTTATTTGCAAGAGCAGAAAGAGGAGATAGAGTTATTGTTGCAAGAGCGGTAATGAAAACCACAGCCCTTTTATGAGAGGAACGCATTACAGAATATGTCATTTTACTATATTTTCCAAGATTTTATATTTTATATTTTATTTTTAAGATATTCTAACTATAGGCACTTTTAACGCTTCTCAATATTTTTGCGATAAGCGGGTTTGTTTTTGCGATTAATATAGTGATAAGAGGTTAAATAAAAGATAAAAAATTGGCAAACTACCCTATTCACAAGTGCTATCTGCTCTATTATGGGATATCAATAGAAAGATTGCTTTTTGCATTTAAAATTTGATAAGCTCTTGTCTAGTAAAAATTTAAGGAGGAATGATTTATGAAAAAAACAAGTTTACTGGTTGTCGCGCTCATGTTGGGACTGGGCGGGTGCGCCGAGACTGAAAAGCCAGATGTTAAAAAAACGGCAACAGTTCAAGATGCTCAAATCTTTATGGAAAAGGTAGAATCTGATTTTGCAGAACGTTATGTTCATGCATCGAAAGTCGCTTGGGTGGGGGAAAATTTTGTCACAAAAGATACCAGCGATATGGTAGCGCAAGTATCGGCAGAGCTTTCCGCTCTTGCGGTGCAATATGCGAATGAAGCGAAAAAATTTAATGATTTAGAGCTTCCTTCCGCCCTTAGGCGTAAGATGGAAATGCTTAAATTAAGCATGGTTCTTCCTGCGCCTGCGAACGCAAAAGATAATAAAATGCTTGCGGTTATTTCATCCGAGCTTGATAGCATGTACGCCGCAGGAAAAGATAAAAAGGGGCGCCAGCTTGGTGAATTGTCAAAGATCATGTCATCTTCTAGCGACCCAAAAGCCTTGCTTGATGCGTGGCAATCATGGCGCACGATCTCTCCTGCTATGAAAGATAAATATGCCGCAATGGTTCAAATCGCCAATAAAGGAGCGAAAGAGCTAGGCTATACAGATGTGGGCGCAATGTGGCGTGGCAATTATGATATGCCTGCTGATGATTTTAGGATAGAAGCAGACCGCCTATGGGGGCAAGTAAAACCGCTTTATGATGCGCTTCACTGTCATGTAAGAGCAAAGCTTGGTGAAAAATATGGCACTGATTTAGTACAGCCTGATAAAGCAATCCCAGCCCATCTTTTGGGCAATATGTGGGCGCAATCATGGGGAAATATCTATGATGCAGTTGGGCCTAAAACCGCTGGCAAGTCCTATAACTTAACGCAGCTTCTGCTGAAAAATAACTATGACGTGCCAAAAATGGTGCAGACAGCAGAAGGTTTTTTCACCTCTCTTGGGCTAAAAAAACTCCCTAAAACATTTTGGGAACGCTCATTATTCACCAAACCAAGAGACCGCACAGTTCAGTGCCATGCTTCCGCTTGGAATATCGATTCAAAAGATGATGTACGCATTAAAATGTGTACAGAGGTTACCGATGAAGATTTCGAAACGCTTCACCATGAGCTCGGTCATAATTTCTATCAGAGAGCCTATAAAGACCAATCAACGCTTCATCAAAATGGTGCAAATGACGGTTTTCACGAAGCCATTGGTGATGCGATTACTTTATCTATGACCCCAGCGTACCTTAAAAAAATTGGTCTGCTTGATGAAATCCCAGGGGCAGAAGGTGATATTGCGTTGTTGATGCGTAAAGCCCTTGATAAGGTTGCTTTCCTTCCTTTTGGTTTGATGGTCGATCAATGGAGATGGCAAGTGTTTAACGGCGAGCTAACCCCTGAAACATATAATAAAGGCTGGTGGGCTCTTCGGGAAAAGTACCAAGGCGTAAAAGCCCCTATGGAGCGCGATGAAAATGCGTTTGATCCAGGTGCGAAATACCATATCCCAGGCAACACGCCTTATATGCGTTATTTCCTTGCCCATATTTTACAGTTTCAGTTCCATAAAGCCGCCTGCGGGCAGGCTGGGTTTAAGGGCGATCTTCACCGCTGTACGGTTTATGGCAATAAAGAAGTCGGCGCAAAATTCAATAAAATGCTTGAAATGGGCGCAAGTAAACCTTGGCCCGATGCACTTGAAGCCTTCACAGGAACAAGAAAAATGGACGGCAGCGCAATTGTTGAATATTTCGCGCCGCTTAAAGTGTGGCTAGATGAAAAAAATAAGAACCGCTCTTGCGGCTGGTAATTATGATCTAGTTCAGTATCTTAAAGAAGAGCAGCCTTTCGGGGCTGCTTTTTTATTTTCTATCTTTATAACTATTCGCAAAACTATTATTAAGCTATTGATTATAAAGAATTTTCTTGACTTTTTACTTTATTCCTTTATAATATGCTCAAATTTAATGACAAGAAAGTTAGAAAAATGCAAGGCAATAAAAAAGTTATTACTCACCTTAATAACTTGCTTACAGGAGAGCTATCTGCTGCGGATCAATATTTTATTCATTCAGAAATGTTTGCTGATTGGGGCTTTACGGCTCTATATGAGCGAATGAAACATGAAATGGAAGAAGAGCTTGAACATGCAAAAGCACTGGTTGAACGCATTTTATTTTTAGAAGGCACGCCCGATGTTGGCTCACGAGAAGCTTTAAATATTGGCACGGACATCCCGTCTTGTTTTAAATCTGACCTTGCAGTGGAATATAGCGTGGTTGCCGAGCTAAAAGCCGTGATTAAAGTCTGTGAAGAAGAGCAAGATTATCAAACACGCCAAATCCTATTAAAGCTTTTAGAAGATACAGAAGTTGATCATACTTACTGGCTTGAACAGCAATTAGGGCTGATTGATAAAATGGGACTGCCTAACTACCTACAATCAAAATTATAAAATTCTGCCCAAATTATAAGAGATAGTCCGAATTATAAGAGCTTGAATCTAAGGTGTAAGCCCTTGTTCAGCCTGTAAAATGTTATCTAAACTATAATTCTACCCTAATTATGAAAAAATTAGGGTAGAATTATAAAGGCAGTAGCCAAGCTATAAATACATCGGCTCTAAGGTGTAAGGCGTTGTTCAAATCATAGAATGCTGCCTAAACTATAAGTCAGTACCTTAATTGGGCTAGGCTATAGGACATTAGCCAAATCACAAATACATTGCTCGCCCAAGGATATTACTGATCTTAGGGCGGTAAGCTTTGGGGTCATACATACTGCCAAGGTCAATGCGGGTTTGTCCTTCTAGAACGCGGGCAGCATCTACCACGGCGTAATTTCCATTTACAATAGCGGTCATCTTACCCCATTCTTTTTTCTGGGCAAGCTGGATTGCCATTGTCCCAAAATTAGTGGCAACCAGTTTATCCAGTGCATCAGGCTCACCGCTGCGTAAAAGATAGGCAAGGGATTGGTTTAAAGTGGGTATTTTCTGCTCAATCAGCCCATTAGCAATAATTTTTCCAATGCCGCCGAGCCTTTTGCGCCCCGTAGTATCAAGCCCGCCATGAACAATTTCAGAATCGTCAAGATACGCCCCTTCCGCCACCACCGTTACCGCATAATGGTCGGGGTTATCCCTGCGGTCACGGGTGATAAGCTCTTTAAATTCATCAAATTTTACAGGGACTTCGGGAATAAGAACCCTGTCGGCAGAGGCAATATGCCCTGCAATCAACGCAGGCTCGCCGCTATAACGCCCAAAAAGCTCAATGATCGCAACACGTTCATGGCTTGCGGCTGTGGTGCGGATTTTATTAATACTATCAACGCAGCGGGTCACGCAGGTGCTAAAACCAATGCAGTAATCTGTACCAAAAACGTCATTATCCATGGTTTTTGGGATAGAGATCACGGGGAAGTCCTTAGAATGGAGATGCGCCGCAAAACGCAGCGATCCATCGCCGCCAATGGGAATAATAAGGTCAATATCCAAATGGGCAAGAACCTTTAAAATATGATCGGTGCAGTCCCATGCGCCCTCTGCATCTGTACTGGGCGGCACTTTACCCCGCAGAAAATCAGGCAGATGAGCGTCAAAAATTCTTTTGGGGTTAAAGCGTGAAGTATGCAGGATCGTACCGCCAAAATTCTCAATCCCCCGCACGTCATTAATGCCAAGATTACAATGTAATTTTTGGTTTTTCTCAGGGCTTGCATCAAAATCATAGGCAAGCAGCCCCATCCAGCCCCGTTTGATTCCCATGACTTTCCAGCCATTTTCTTCTGAATTTGTAACAATCGCTTTAATGCAGGCGTTAAGGCCCGGCACGTCGCCTCCGCTTGTGAGTACGGCAATGTTTTTCATGGTGGCTCTCCTGTGCTATATTTTTTATGTGGCGTTATTTTATATGGCTTTGTTTCTATGTGGCATCTATGTTTTTAGGGTAGTATAAATCTCATTTAGCATTTCAAGAAGATTTTCGGTTTTCTCTTGCCCGAAATCTTGTTCAATCTCATTGTAAATTTCTTCTGCTCTGGGGGCGATTTTTTTAAAAATCTCTGTTCCTTTTGCGGTCAGAGAAATGTAAAAACACCTGCGATCATCAGGGCTGGTACGGCGGCAGATAAAGCCTCTTTCTTCGAGGTTTTTTAAAATGCGGGAGACGCTTGGCTGTAAAATAAAACAAGACCTCGCAAGCTCCACGACTTCCGCTTGGGTGACCTCGGCGAGGGTGCGTAAAATTCGCCATTGCTGTTCTGTAATATCAAATTTATGGAGCATAGAGCGAAAGCGAAACATCACCGCTTCTCTTGCCATAAGAAGAGCCATGGGCAGCGAATGAGACATATCTCTCATCGGAAGATTACCTTTAGAAAAAGGCTGCTTAGGTGTGTTTTTGTCTATTATTTCCATAGGCATTCAGCTTGGCAATCATTTGATAATTTACCGCATTATCCTGTTTATTTTATCGATGTCAATTTGTAATTACCATTGCAGCTTTTATAGCTTTTCCATTAGAGCCTAAATCTATTACGCAGCCCTAAGTCGATTAAGAAGAGGAAAATAAAAGAAATAAAATAAAATGTCTAAGGTAGAAGTTCGTACCTTGGAGTTTTAACGAATACTGGGTGGTTTTTATTCTTCACTGCTGTCTGCATTGTCTTTATCGTTGGGAATGCTTTGCTTTGTTGGAATAAACTTCATTACAGTTGAAAGCATGGTTACGCCTATGAATATCCCACCTGCTAAGTTGTTACCAATATAAAAAAACCCTATTGATGCAAAAAGACATACAGTCAGAAGAATAGCACCGTAATTAAACCCCGTCTTACGATCGTTAAAATATAGTTTTGCGATTTCATTTTCGTTTTTCTGATTGTTTTCTTCAATATGCAAGGTAACCATAGTTGCCTTGTGGTGATGATCGGCATTTTTCTCTGCCATTGTAATGATTCTGTCGGTTGCTCCTGGGCAAAGATCCTCGTACGATTGAAGCGTTCTAGGGTCAGGAATAGGTCCTTCATGCGTAGAAGTCATTTGGGTTATGAGTTCTGCTTGATGTGATTGGTTTTTTTTTGTATTTACGCCCGTGTTTCTAAGATTTTTTGCAGCCTTGTTTTTTGCAATATTTTTATTTTTGGTCATGGATTATATTTTATCTCTATTTATGGCTTTTGTTTTGCGGGTCATGTTGAGAGATCGCTTGTTTTATATAATTACCAACCTCGGCGAAATCATCGCCAATAGCTCTGGGGGTTGGGGTTGCAAAGCATTTTTTAGAATTTTTACGGACGTTCTTTGGGCGTGTAAAGAAGATTGTATGAGTATTAAATCCGTCAAAAAACCCGTCACGAAACCCGTTTCTGCTAACTTTAAGGTTTGATGTTTTCATGGTGATCGGTTTTCCTTTTATTTAATAGTATAGTGCAGTTATATAAATAATATTTAATGCAAAATCTATTTTGCTTCCTTATTCTACGTGAAAAGATTTAAGGAAAAATTAATTTGAACCTATGTATTTTATCGCACCTCACAGGAGGGAAGTCAAGTAAATTTGACTGATTTACCCGTTTGTTTGGCAGGATACCTTGACGTTTTAACGGGGTTTTTTGCTTTGCTTCTTCCTTATTTTTTCATCGCCCAAATTACTGTTGTAAATTTTTCCCTTTAATAGTGCGATAGCTTTGCTACTCTTTAAAATACAAATGAGCTTTCGGAATTATAGGCTATCTTTATAAAAACCCCGCTGCCTTTGCAGGAGCGGGGTTTTTTATTTTTATTTTTCGATACCGATGAGATCGAAATAGAAGGCGTATCTTCTGGCTAAATCTTTGTAGGATTTAAACCGTCCCGATGCGCCGCCGTGACCGGCTTCCATATCGATGTCAAAGACCAGTTTATTATGGTCTGTTTTATAGTCACGCAGTTTTGCGACCCATTTTGCGGGTTCGAAATATTGCACTTGGCTATCATGCAGCCCTGATGAGACATAAATATGCGGATAATCTTGTTTTTTAACATTATCATAGGGTGAATAACTCATCATATAATCATAATAACCTTTTTCATTAGGGTTACCCCATTCATCATATTCATTGGTGGTCAGCGGAATAGAAGTATCCAGCATGGTTGTTACCACATCAACAAAAGGAACAGCGGCAAGCACGCCTAGATAAAGTTCAGGTTCCATATTAATCACGCCGCCAATCAGAAGCCCACCTGCCGATCCGCCTGCTGCAAATACAGTTTTTTCATTACCGTATTTTAGGGCGGTGACAGCTTTTGTTACGTCCATAAAGTCTGTGAAGCTGTTCATCTTATTATAGAGCTTGCCGTCTTCATACCAAGGGCGGCCCAGCATCTGCCCGCCTCTGATATGCGCTAAAACAAAAACCACGCCGCGGTTAAGCAGGGTCAAGCGAGAGCTTGAAAAACTGGGGTTCATCGTAGCGCCATAAGAGCCATAAGCATATTGGTAAATCGGGTTCGTACCGTCTTTTTTAAACATGTCTTTGCGGTAAACGATGGAAACAGGAACTTCCTTGCCGTCACGGGCTTTGATGAAAATACGTTCTGATTTATAATTCGCAGGATCAAAATCACCTAGAACTTCTGTTTGTTTTAAAAGCGTAGAGCTGCCATCATTCATGCTGAAATCATAAAGTGATCTTGGCGTGGTCATGGAACTATAACTTATGCGAACGGTGCCAGAATCCATATCGGGGTTCGAAGAGATATAGGCGCTATATAAAGGATCATTGAATTTAAGTTTAAAATCTTTGCCTGATTTAAAATCAATCACTCTTATTTCGGTCTGTCCTCTGGTCTTTTCACTGACAACAAGCTTGTCATTAAACGCCTCGTAATTTTCGAAATAAACATTGTCACGGTGAGCGATCACATCTACCCATGCCTTTTTATCCGTAGTTTTATCCGCAGATACTTTCATCAAGCGGAAATTTTTAGCCTTCCAGTTGGTGCGGATATAATAGTCATTTCCCGCTTTGGATATGGAATATTCATGATGGTCTTCTAAGGCATGGAAAAGTTTAAATTCTCCATCAGGCGTGTTCGCATCTAAAGTAGAAACCCCTGCTTTAATAGTGCTGTCATGCCAGATAAACAGCGTGCTATCATCACGGCTTTTGCTAAGCCCCATGTAAAAAGTGGGGTCTTTTTCTTCATAGACCAAAACGTCATCTTTTTGATCTGTGCCAAGCTTATGGCGGTAGACTTTATTACCCAGCAGCGTCTGCATGTCTTTTTTAATATAGAAAATGGTTTGGTTATCATTCGCCCAGACCATATTTCCTGTTGTGCCTTCAAGCCTGTCTTTTAAAAGCTTGCCAGATTTAAGGTCTTTTATTTCAATCGTATAAACCCTGCGGCTTAAAAGATCAGTGGCGTAAGCAAGGCGGTTATTATCATAGCTTACGCTCATGCCGCCAAGGCTGAAAAATTCATGTCCTTTTGCTAAAATATTAGCGTCCAGATAAGTCTCTTCTTGATCAGAGCCGTCTTTCTTACGCAGGTAGACAGGATATTCAGCATCTCCGCTAAAAGAGCTGTGATACCAATAGCCCCGTCTTTTAGTGGGATAGGAGCTGTTATCTTTTTTAATGCGGCTTTTCAGTTCTTCGAAAAGCTTATCTTGAAAGCTCTGCGTATGCGCCAACATAGATTTTGTATAGGCTTTTTCTGCATTTAAATGAGCCAGCATTTCAGGGTCTTTACGCTCATCATCTCGCATCCAATAATAGTAATCCGTGCGTGTATCACCGTGAATTGTCATGTCATAAGCGGTTTTTTTCGCTATAGGTGCTTTAATCATTGAAACTGTTTCTTTTTCTGATTTATCGGTAGAGTTTTTATCACAGGCGGTGACGGCAAAATTTGCAGCTATCAGCCCCGCTATAAATAATATTTTTTTCATGGTATCCCCTTATTTGAAGGTTATTGTAAAATTACATATTGTCCCACTTCCTAAAAAAACTATAGTCTGCTTTATGAAGAGGTGCAAATTAAATAAGGCATATCCACATCTTCTTATTTTTTTAACTCCACATCTTCTTATTTTTTTAACTAAAGGCTGTTAAGGTTACTTTTCTTTAAGAACGGCTCTTAACTAGAAGGTATGCTCTTGCTCTTAATCTATTTTAAGCATACAAGTTATCAATTGATTAAATATAATGGGTAAAGTTTAAGGGCAGTTCTGACAGATAAAGCTGCTTAAAAAAAGAAGAGGATCAAGCATATGGCTAAAAAAGAGCGGCCCATCTCGCCGCATTTACAAATATATGCATGGGGCGGTCATATGGCGCTTTCAATTTTTCATCGGGCATCAGGCATCGCTCTTGGTGCGGGAACGCTTCTTCTTATATGGTGGCTCGGATCACTTGCTATGGGCGAGGAGAGCTATATACTTTTTCAGACTTATATGAGCAGCATCTATGGAAAGATCGTTCTTTTTGCTTTCACTACCGCTCTTATGCTTCATATGTGTAATGGTATTAGGCATCTTTTCTGGGACGCTGGAAAGGGCTTTGATTTGGACGCTACGAGACGCTCTAACTATCTGATTTTCGCAGGGACGGTTATTTTTACCGCCGCTATTTGGCTTTTGGGTCTTGGTTTAATCGGAGGGCTATCATAATGGGTAAAATGCAAACGCCTCTTGGCAAAGTACGGGGGCTTGGTTCAGCGAAAAATGGCACGCATCATTGGTGGATGCAAAAGGTGACGGCAGTGGCGCTTATCCCCCTCACGATTTGGTTTGTAGCGTCGCTTGTACAGCTGACCTCTTCTGATTATGAAGCGGCTTTTATGTGGGTGGCTTATCCGCTTAATGCTATTCTCATGATCCTTTTTATCTCTACAGGTGTCTATCATCTTAAACTGGGCATTCAAGTGGTGGTTGAAGATTATATTCATGTGGAAATGACCAAGGTTACTTTACAGATGATTGTAACATTTGGCTGCGCTGCTCTTGGTCTTACAGGCGTTCTCGCCATTTTAAAAATAGCATTATAAGGGACAAGATTGATGACAAAAGCATATGAGATTATTGATCATGTCTATGATAATATCGTTGTCGGTGCTGGCGGCGCGGGGCTTCGGGCGGCTATGGGGTCTGCGGAAGCGGGGCTGAAAACAGCTTGCATTACAAAAGTATTTCCAACCCGCTCGCACACGGTTGCGGCGCAGGGCGGCATAGCGGCCTCTCTTGGTAATATGGGCAAAGACACATGGCAGTGGCATATGTATGACACGGTTAAGGGGTCGGACTGGCTTGGCGATCAAGATGCGATTGAATATATGGTACGTGAAGCGCCCAATGCGGTTTATGAGCTTGAACATTTTGGCGTACCTTTTTCCCGCACGGAAGAGGGTAAAATATACCAGCGTCCTTTCGGCGGCATGACCACCGAATTTGGCGAAGGGCCTCCTGCGCAGCGTACCTGCGCTGCCCAAGACCGCACGGGTCATGCGATGCTTCATTCTCTTTACCAACAATCGCTAAAATATGACACGGATTTTTATGTTGAGTTTTTTGTCATTGATTTGATTATGAAAGACGGTGAATGTCTGGGCGTTCTTGCGATGGATATGAATGAGGGAACAGTTCACAGATTTAGAGCTCAAAATACCATGCTGGCTACGGGCGGTTTTGGACGGGCTTATTTTTCTGCAACTTCCGCTCATACTTGTACAGGAGACGGCGGCGGTATGGTGCAGCGTGCGGGGCTTCCGCTTCAAGATCTTGAATTTATCCAGTTCCACCCAACGGGCGTTTACGGCGCTGGCGTTCTGATTACAGAAGGCGCACGCGGTGAAGGCGGCTATCTTGTTAATTCAGAAGGAGAGCGTTTTATGGAACGTTACGCACCTTCTGCAAAAGACCTTGCGTCACGAGATGTGGTGTCTCGTTCGATGTCTTATGAAATTAGAGAAGGACGGGGCGTTGGAGAAAATAAAGATCATATTTTCCTTCACCTAGACCATCTCTCACCCGAAGTTCTTGCAGAAAGACTTCCCGGTATTTCAGAATCTGCGAAAATTTTTGCAGGCGTTGATGTTACAAAAGAGCCGATCCCCGTTATCCCAACAGTCCATTATAATATGGGCGGCATTCCGACTAATTACCACGGCGAGGTTTTAAACCCGTCGGCGGATAATCCTGATCGCACCGTTCCAGGGCTTATGGCGGTTGGCGAGGCGGCTTGCGTTTCTGTTCATGGAGCGAATAGGCTGGGGTCTAACAGTCTGATTGATCTTGTGGTCTTTGGACGGGCTGCGGCGGCAAGGGCTGCGGATACGGTCAAAGCGGGCGCATCTCATAAAGCCCTGCCGAAAGACAGCGATGATATGGCACTTGGTAGGCTCGATAAATTTCGTTACGCAAGCGGCACGATAACTACAGCAGACATTAGAGATCAAATGCAGCGCACAATGCAGAGCAACTGCGCCGTCTTTAGAACCGATGAGATTTTAAAAGAAGGCGTTCAGAAAATTTCTGATATTGCGAAACTTATGCCTGATGTTAAAACCCATGACCGCTCTCTAGTTTGGAATAGTGATCTAATTGAAACGCTAGAGCTTGATAATCTTATGGGACAGGCGGTTGTAACGATGAACTGCGCCTTTAATCGTAAAGAGAGCAGGGGCGCGCATATGCATGAAGATTATCCCGATAGAAATGATGATGATTGGATGAAGCATACGATTGCTCATTATGACGCAAATAACCAAAAAGTAGATATTACTTACCGCCCTGTACATGATTACACTCTGACGGATGAAATAAATTATATCATTCCGAAACCCAGAGTCTATTAGAGTGTTTAT
>JADGEY010000008.1:21064-46340 GCA_016744185.1 Emcibacteraceae bacterium
GTTGATAAGGAAAAGGATAAAAAATGGCCGAATTTAAACTTCCTGCAAATTCTACTTATAAAATGGGTAAGGTTTGGAAAGCAGAAAGCAGCGCAACAAATATTAAAATATTTCGCATTTACCGCTGGAATGAAGATGATGGGCAGAATCCTGTTATTATGACTTATGAAGTTGATCTTGATAAATGTGGTCCTATGGTACTTGACGCTTTGATTAAGATTAAGAATGAGATTGATCCAACGCTGACCTTTAGGCGGTCTTGCCGTGAAGGGGTTTGTGGGTCTTGCGCTATGAATATTGGCGGGCTGAATACCCTCGCCTGTACCAAAGCGATTAAAGATTATAAAGGAGATGTTGCTATTTATCCGCTTCCTCATATGGATGTGGTTAAAGATTTAATCCCCGATATGAGCCATTTTTACGCTCAATATGCGTCGATCAAACCTTGGATGCAAACCCAGACACCCGTTCCTTCGGGCAAGGAGCGTTTGCAATCTGTGGGCGAGCGCAAAAAACTTGATGGGTTATATGAATGTATTCTTTGTGCCTGCTGTTCAACCTCATGCCCAAGCTATTGGTGGAATAGTGATAAATATCTAGGACCTGCTGTTTTGCTTCAGGCCTATAGATGGCTTGTGGATAGCCGTGATGAGAATACAGGGGAAAGGCTTGATGATTTAGAAGACCCGTTCCGCCTGTACCGCTGTCATACGATTATGAACTGCGCCAATACTTGCCCTAAAGGGCTTAACCCTGCCAAAGCGATTGCAGAAATTAAAAAAATGATGATTGAGCGGCAAGGATAAATTGTTCCGATAGGGGGTATAATTAACTATATTTTGTAAATGTTTTTTACAATTTTGAATTTTGAATATTATAGTTAACGTAATGTTAACATTGACTTGCGGAAATTGGCATATATTTTGCTTATATTTAAAGTGAAGTGAAAATGCCATATTTTCATAAACTCAAGGCTAAGCTCTTACATTAGGAGCTTGCCTTTTTTGTTTTTCTTAAAATTTTTTATTTATCATAATTATTTATGAGGTGAAAAATTACACATATTTCTTTTCTAAAAGTATTTCTTGAATGATAAAGCCTTGCCGAGGAGGGTATTTTGCATTGATTCTTTTTCTTGCTTGACCTTTACTATGAGCAATAACTTCTATATAATGCAAATTCGCCCATCCAGCATCAAGGACTAGTGCCTCATCATCGCCCCGCTCTAGGGTGTCTCTTACTTTTTTATTATATAGCGATACTGTAAATGTTTGTTCCATGATTTTTTTCTATTATTACATGACTGTTTTCTATTATTATATGAATCCTAGACTAAAAGGTAATAGTAACTTCATAAGAAAAGATTAATATTGTGAATGTTTAAAAAATAATTCTTTTTTTATAGTTTTTAAAGACATGTTGATTATAAATACTTCATGTGAAATCCGAATGGGAAAGCATTAATGAAGAATATAAAAATGCCGCTAAACTTAAAAGATACCTACCAGCTTATGCTTGAAAAAAGCGAGTTAAAAGTGGATATTATTCAGGCTTCCATCATTGATAAACTACAGATTCTTCATGATCATTTAAAGTTTTATGAAACCACTGTTCTTAAAAGGCCTTCTTTTTTCAGTAATTTTCTCTCAAAATCATCAAAAACAAACACTCCTAAAGGACTCTATATATACGGTGGTGTAGGAAGAGGTAAATCTATGTTGATGGATTTATTCTTTAGTCATGCTCCTGTAGCTCTTAAAAGACGGGTTCATTTTCATTCATTCATGCTTGAGATTCATAGTTTTTTACATCAGTGGAGATATATGGAGGCAGGCAGCCGCATAGCTCTTCTTGGAACGGATGAAGATGATCCAGTGCCGCCGCTTGCTAAAAAAATATCTCACGAAAGTCTTCTTTTATGTTTCGATGAATTTCAAGTCACGGACGTAACGGACGCAATGTTGCTGGGGCGGCTTTTTACAGAATTATTTGATAGAGGCGTGGTGATGGTGCTAACTTCTAACCGTATTCCTGATGATTTATATAAAGATGGACTAAACCACAGACTGTTCCTTCCAGCAATTGAGCTGCTTAAAGAAAGGCTGCAAGTAGTCGCCCTTGACGGCAAGCTTGATTATAGGTTGGAGCGTATGAAGGGGGTTAAAACCTATCATTTTCCTTTAAATGATAAATCGACAATTCTATTGTCAAGGGCTTTTTGGCAGCTTACAGACCATGAAGTTGATGACCGTTCAGAGGTTGGATCGGAAGTGATTACAGCTCAAGGCAGAGAGCTTACCATTCCCGTTGCCAGTCGCGGCGTTGCGGTTGTTTCCTTTAAAAAGATCTGCGGCGCTGCGTTAGGGGCGGCTGATTATTTAGCGATTGCGCTTCGTTACCACACGGTTATCATGGTTGGAATTCCAAAAATGGGGATAGAAAAGCGCAATGAAGCGAAGAGATTCGTTATTCTCATCGATGCTCTCTATGAAAATAACGTCAAATTCCTCTGCTGCGCAGAAGTCAGTGCAGAAAAATTATATGAAGAGGGGCATGGTCATTTTGAATTTCAAAGAACCGTATCACGGCTTATGGAAATGCAAAGCCAAGAATATCTTTCCAAGGGCCATGCGGTTTAATTTAAATTATGGTTAACAGGCTGGATTTAAAGGTCTTTTTAAGGCGCAAATAACAAGAGCTTTTCTTCTTGCCTTTCCCCTCCGCCCGTTTTGATCGTTAGTCCATGATTTAAAAGAAAATTTTATGTTTTTTATTCTCTTAAAAAGGGCGGTAAACTCTTGCAAAACATGCCCGAAAGGTCTAAATAAATAATATGTTATTTATTTTTAATTAACCTTTTTTTGACCCTTTTACATATATAAATATTTCATATATTTTTAACTGTAAAAAATGCGCTAAAAAAAGGGGCTTAAAAACAGCTAAATTTTGACTTTAACCACACATAATTCTTAGGAGCTACACCACAATGGCACGGAAAAAAATCGCCCTTATTGGCGGCGGACAAATTGGCGGAACGCTTGCACATCTTGCAGGTCTGAATGAAATGGGCGATGTCGTTATTTTTGATATTGCAGATGGTCTGCCGCAGGGTAAAGCTCTTGATTTATCACAGTCCGCCTCGATAGAAGGCTATGACGCTAAAATTTCTGGCTCATCGGATTATTCTGCGATTAAGGATGCTGATGTTGTCATCGTCACCGCAGGGGTTCCCCGCAAACCCGGTATGAGCCGTGATGATCTTTTGGGCATTAATTGCAAAGTGATGAAATCTGTTGGTGAAGGCATTCGTGATAATTGCCCAGATGCTTTTGTGATTTGTATTACCAATCCTCTTGATGTGATGGTTTGGGCACTGCAAAAATATTCAGGTCTTCCTGCAAAAAAAGTTGTTGGCATGGCAGGCGTTCTTGATTCAGCTCGCTTCTCTCACTTCCTTGCAGAAGAATTTAATGTTTCGGTAAAAGATGTGACAACATTTGTTCTAGGCGGACATGGTGATACTATGGTTCCTGTGCCTTCTTATTCGGCGGTTGCAGGGATTCCTGTTACAGACCTTGTGAAAATGGGCTGGACAAGCCAAGAAAAACTTGATCAAATTATTCAGCGTACCCGTGACGGCGGCGCAGAAATTGTTGGTCTTCTTAAAACAGGCTCTGCTTTTTATGCTCCTGCAACAGCGGCGATTGAAATGGCGCAGTCCTATTTAAAAGACCAGCGCCGCCTTCTGCCCTGCGCTGTAGAGCTGAATGGTGAATATGGTCAAAGCAACATGTATGTAGGCGTTCCGAGCATTATTGGTGCAAATGGTGTTGAAAAGATTGTCGAGGTTAATTTAAATGATAGTGAGAAATCAGGCTTTGAGCATTCTGTGGCTGCTGTGCAAGATTTAATGGACGCTGTAAAGCAAATTGACCCTTCTTTGGCATAATTGTTAAATAACTATTAACTATTAGGTAACTTTTTATTTAGACCTGCCTGATATAGATAATTTATAAAACTACAATGAAAAGTTTAAAAACTTAAGGATTCAAATATGAATATCCATGAATATCAAGCAAAGGCTGTCCTTGCAGAATTTGGCGTTCCGACTTTAAAAGGCGGCGTTGCTTACACTCCTGCAGAGGCGGTTGCCATTGCAAAAGACCTTGGCGGCCCTGTTTGGGTTGTAAAGGCGCAAATCCATGCGGGCGGGCGTGGTCTTGGCGGCGGCGTAAAGGTTGTGAAGTCTTTAGATGATGTAAAGGCTGAGGCTCAAAATATTTTGGGCATGCAGCTTGTTACGCACCAGACGGGCCCTGAGGGTAAAGAAGTAAAACGCATTTACATCGAAGATGGCTGTATGATTGCCAATGAGCTTTATGTGTCTTTTCTTGTTGACCGTGAAACGTCACGGGTCTCTATCATCGCTTCATCAGAAGGCGGCATGAGCATTGAAGATGTTGCTGAAAAAACCCCTGAAAAAATTCTTAATATCTCGATTGATCCAGCCTCTGGTCTTTCAGGCTTTCATTGCCGTAAAATAGCCTTTGGTATCGGGCTTCTGGGTAAAGAAGCTTCTGCTTGCGCTAAGGTTATCGCATCACTTTATAATGCTTTTATGGCAAAAGATGCGGCGCTGCTTGAAATTAATCCTCTGGTTGTCACAAATGACGGCGATGTGGTTATTCTTGATGCGAAAATGGGCTTTGATGGCAATGCTCTTTACCGCCATAAAGATATTGTAGAGCTGCGCGATCCTGATGAAGAAGATCCGATGGAACTTGAAGCGGCAAAGCATGAGCTTAATTATATCCGCCTTGATGGCAGCATTGGCTGTATGGTTAACGGCGCAGGGCTTGCGATGTCGACCATGGATATTATTAAACTTTCTGGCGGAGAACCTGCAAACTTCCTTGATGTTGGTGGGGGTGCTACGACAGAGCGGGTAACGGAAGCTTTTAAAATTATTCTTTCCGATCCGAATGTAAAAGGCATTCTTGTTAATATTTTCGGCGGAATTATGCGCTGTGACGTTATCGCTGAGGGCGTTGTTGCGGCAGCGAAAGAAATTTCTTTAAATGTGCCATTAGTGGTGCGTTTGGCGGGAACAAATGTGGAAAAAGGCATTGAAATTCTAGCAAATTCAGGTCTGCCGATTATTTCTGCAGATGATCTTGGTGATGCCGCTGTTAAAATTGTAAAAGCTGTTAAGGAGGCATCATAATGTCCATTTTTATTAACGCACAAACAAAAGTTATTTGCCAAGGATTTACAGGGGCGCAGGGCACCTTCCATTCAGAGCAAGCGATCGCATATGGCACGAAAATGGTCGGTGGGGTTACTCCTAATAAGGGCGGTCTTACGCATTTAGACCTTCCTGTTTTTAATACAGTTGCAGAAGCGAAGCATGTTACAGAGGCAAATGCTTCTGTAATTTACGTGCCTCCGCCTTTCGCTGCGGACGCTATTTTAGAAGCGATTGATGCTGAAATTGAATTTGTAGTTTGTATCACAGAGGGCATTCCTGTTCTTGATATGGTGAAGGTTAAGCGGGCATTACAAGGATCGAAAACACGTCTTGTCGGACCTAACTGTCCTGGCGTTATTACCCCTGATGAATGTAAAATCGGTATTATGCCAGGGCATATTCACAGAAAAGGGACGGTTGGTATTGTTTCTCGCTCAGGAACGCTCACCTATGAAGCGGTTGATCAGACAACAGCGGTGGGGCTTGGTCAGACAACATGCGTTGGTATTGGCGGTGATCCTGTAAATGGAACGAATTTTATCGATGTTCTGGACGCTTTCCTTAAAGATGATGAAACGCAGTCTATGGTGATGATCGGTGAAATTGGCGGTTCAGCAGAAGAAGAAGCAGCTGAATTTTTAAAAGCTCAAAAAGTGAAAAAACCGATTGTGGGCTTTATCGCAGGGCGCACAGCGCCTGCGGGCAGAACAATGGGTCATGCGGGCGCAATTGTTTCAGGCGGTAAAGGCGGCGCAGAAGATAAAATGGAAGCCATGCGCAGCGCAGGAATTATTGTAACGGAATCTCCTTCAACGCTGGGGACTACTTTGGCAGAGGTTCTTAAAAACTTATAAAATAATAAAGAATGCGGAGCTAACCTTCGCATTCTTACAGTTACTTCAAAGTCTAAAAATGAAGAGTATATGGAAAAATGAGCGAAGAAAATAATTTATTTAATGGGTCATCTGGGGCATATGTTGAAGAACTTTTCGCCAGATATACAGAAAATCCAAATTCGGTTGATATAACTTTTCAAAAATATTTTAAAGATATGGCAGAGGATGCCGCCGCTCTTAAAATGGCAGGCAGGCGCAAACCAGAAGCCTCTTGGGCAAGGACTGATTGGCCTTTAAGCGGATCGGGGCAAGATCAAGATCTTATCTCTGCGCTTGACCCTGGAATGCTGGGAAGTGCGGCTGGAATAGATAAAGCCGTTAAAAAAGCCAAGGGCAAGGGGGTGAGTGAAGCTGAAATTCGCAGCGCAACGCTTGATTCCATTCGCTGTCTCATGATGATCCGCACCTACCGTGTAAGAGGTCATTTAATGGCAGACCTTGATCCTCTTAATTTAATGGAAAAACCGTTTCACCCTGAACTTGATCCTAAAAGCTATGGCTTTGAAGAGGGGGATATGGACAGAGAAATATTCCTCGATAACGTTCTAGGACTGGAAAGTGCAACGGTGCGTCAGGTACTTGAAATCTTGCGCCGTACTTATTGTTCTACCGTCGGCGTGGAATTTATGCATATTAATGATCCCGATGAAAAAGTGTGGTTGCAGCGTACTTTTGAAAGCCGTGAAGAGACGATTAATTTTACGCCAGAAGGCAAAAAAGCTATTCTCTTTAAGCTAACAGAAGCGGAAGGTTTTGAAAATTACCTTGCTAAAAAATATATTGGTACGAAACGTTTTGGTCTTGATGGGGGCGAAGCTCTTATTCCTGCGCTAGAATCGATTATTAAAACGGGGGGGCAAAATGGGGTAAAAGAAATTGTTATTGGTATGCCGCATCGGGGGCGGCTTAACGTTCTGACAACGGTGATGGCGAAACCCTACAGGGCTATTTTCCATGAATTTGCAGGCGGCACGGTTAATCCTGATGACTTTGAAGGGTCAGGCGATGTAAAATACCATCTAGGGGTTTCTGCTGACCGTGAATTTGACGGCAATAAAGTCCATTTATCTTTAACCGCTAACCCGTCCCATTTGGAGGCGGTTAATCCTGTTGCTCTTGGTAAAACACGGGCAAAGCTTACCCAAAGAAATGATCATACAGGGCAGTCTGTTTTAACGCTTTTAATGCATGGTGATGCGGCATTTTCGGGGCAGGGAATTGTAGCGGAATGTTTTGCTCTTTCTGGTCTAAAAGGATTTCAGACGGGCGGGACTATTCATGTTGTGGTCAATAACCAAATCGGCTTTACTACTGCGCCGCATTATTCTCGCTCTTCCCCCTACCCTTCTGATATGGCAAAAGCCATTCAAGCGCCTGTTTTCCATGTGAATGGAGATGATCCAGAAGCGGTAACTTTTGTGATGAAAATGGCGACAGAATACCGCCAAAAATTTGCTAAAGATGTTGTGGTCGATATGTTCTGTTACAGGCGTTTTGGTCATAATGAAGGCGATGAGCCTGCTTTTACTCAGCCTCTTATGTATAAAGTTATTCGGGCAAAAGAGACGGTGCGTAAAATCTATGCAGACCGCCTCGTCCGTGAAGGTCTGATGACGGAAGAAGAGACCGAAAAAATGCGGACAGATTTTATAAAATTCCTTGATGATGAAATGGCTGCATCACGGAAATTTAAATCTGAAAAAGGCGATTGGTTTGATGGAAAATGGAAAGATATCGCCCGTCCGACAGGTAATAAAAGACGGGGGGCTGAAACAGGCTATTCTTTAAAAGGCTTGCAAGAAATTGGCAAAATTCTAACCACTGTGCCAGAAGGCTTTAACGTTCATAAAACATTAAAAAGAACTCTTGGCGCAAAAGCAAAGATGTTTGAAACGGGAAAAGCTCTTGATTGGGGAACAGCAGAAGCTCTGGCTTATGGCTCTTTAATTAGAGACGGTCATAGAGTGCGTCTTTGCGGTCAAGATTCTCAGCGGGGGACTTTCTCGCACCGCCACAGCGTTTTTATCGACCAAGAAACAGAAGAGACTTACGCCCCTTTAAAAAATGTAGGTGATCCAGAAAATCATCATGCCGAATATGAGGTTATTGACAGCGCCCTTTCAGAAGAAGCCGTTCTGGGTTTTGAATATGGCTACTCCCTTGCAGAGCCGAACGCTCTTGTGATTTGGGAAGCACAGTTTGGTGATTTTGCCAATGGGGCGCAAATGGTTTTCGATCAATTTATTTCATCTTCTGAAAGCAAATGGGCGCGTATGACGGGGCTTGTTATGCTTCTTCCTCATGGATATGAGGGGCAAGGACCTGAACATTCTTCGGCAAGGTTAGAGCGTTTTTTACAGCTTTGCGGTGAAGAAAATATGCAGGTGGCGAACTGTACAACGCCTGCGAATTTTTTCCATATTATGCGCCGTCAAATGAAACGTAATTTCCGCAAGCCCCTGATTATTATGTCCCCTAAATCTCTTTTAAGACATAAGCTAGCGGTCTCAAGGCTTGATGAAATGACAGAGGGAACAGAATTTCATAGAGTGCTGTGGGATAATGCTCAATCAGAGCCAGAAACATCGATTAAAATCAATAAAGATAAAGATATTAAACGGCTTATTATGTGCAGCGGCAAGGTTTATTTTGAACTGCTCGCAGAACGTGATGCGAGAGATCAAAAAGATACCTATCTTATGAGGGTTGAGCAATTATACCCTTATCCTGATGCCCCGATAGAAGAAATGATGGCACGCTTTACAAATGTAGAAACGGTTATCTGGTGTCAGGAAGAGCCCCGTAATATGGGCGCATGGGACTTTATTAAAGAACATATTGAAACGTCCCTTATCAATGTAGGCTGCTCTATCACACGTCCGCTTTATGCTGGTCGTAAAAGAGCAGCGTCCCCCGCAACGGGGCTTATGGCGAGACATTTGGTTGAACAAAAGAATGTAATTGATCAAGCTTTGACGATTAAATAATTTAAAAATATACATACAAATTTAAAAACATACATATAAGGAGAAAATCTGATGATCATCGAAATTAAAGTCCCCAAATTAGGCGAATCTGCCTCAGAAGCAGCTGTTGGGAATTGGTTTGTGAAAGCCGGTGATTATGTCTTAAAAGATGACCCCATTTGTGAGTTGTGGTCGGCGGATGGAGATCTTTTTAAAATTGTAGCGCCCT
The DNA here is from genome assembly GCA_016744185.1 of Emcibacteraceae bacterium. Taxonomy (GTDB): domain Bacteria; phylum Pseudomonadota; class Alphaproteobacteria; order Sphingomonadales; family Emcibacteraceae; genus Pseudemcibacter. The sequence continues at coordinate 30,404 of JADGEY010000008.1, forward strand.
GCTACCTCAATACTATCATAAAAATTTTTGTGGAAGAAGGGGATTTTGTTGAACTGGGCGACGTGCTGTGCAATATTGATGGAGAGGTGAAGGGCGCACAGAGCGCAAAATCTGCTCCTGCTCAAGCTAAGTAATTTAAAAGATGAATGCAAGGAGAAGGTCTGATGACCATCGAAGTTAAAGTCCCAACACTCGGCGAATCTGTCACAGAAGCAACTGTTGGGCAGTGGGTTAAGCAAGTCGGTGATTTTGCCGCACAAGATGAAATTATTTGTGAGCTGGAAACGGATAAAGTTGCCTTGGAAGTGGTAGCAACTTCCCCCGGCGTTATCACAGGAATCCTTGCGGAAGAAGGCGCGGTTGTTGAACCAGGCGGGGTGCTGTGTAAGATTGATGAAAATGCAAAAGGGGCTGAAAATGCCGCTAGCCCACAGAGCGCGAAAGCTGCACCTGCTAAAGCTTCTGCTCTTGCAGCTAAAACAGAAAGCCCAGCCGTCTCTACGGGCGGGGTGCGGGCTTCTGCGGCAGAGGCTGCTAAAGAACACGGCGTTGATCTTTCAAAAGTTATTGGTACGGGCGAACAGGGGGTGATTACCAAATCTGACGTTTTAACCTTTGCGCTAACGGGCAGTAATCCTACGGCGAATGTGGCTATTTCTTCTGGTGCAGAATCTGATGCGTCCTCTCTTCCAAGAGAAGAAATCGTTCCGATGACTCGTCTACGTAAAACCATTGCGAGACGCTTAAAAGAAGCTCAGAACACAGCGGCGATGCTAACAACTTATAATGAAGTTGATATGACAGCGATTATGGGACTTCGTAAAGAATACCGTGAGGTGTTTGAGAAGAAACATGGCACAAGATTAGGCTTTATGTCTTTCTTTATCAAAGCCTGCGTTGGGGCGTTAAAAGATGTACCAGAGGTTAATGCTGAAATTAAAGATGATGCGCTGATTTATAAGAATTATTATGATATCGGCGTTGCGGCTTCAACGCCAGGTGGGCTTGTTGTTCCTGTGGTGCGAAACTGCCAAGATTTAAGCTTTTCGGGCATTGAAAAAGAAATCGTCCGTCTTGGAACGCGCGCCCGTGATGGCAAGCTTAGCATGGATGAAATGACAGGCGGCACATTTACAATTTCGAATGGCGGCGTTTTTGGATCGCTTCTGTCATCGCCTATTTTAAATGCTCCTCAGTCGGGTATTTTGGGTATGCATTCTATTAAAGAGCGTGCCATGGTGGTGGACGGCGAAATTGTAATCCTCCCCATGATGTATTTAGCCCTTAGCTACGATCATAGAGTTGTGGACGGAAAAGGGGCGGTAACGTTCCTTGTTCGGGTAAAAGAATATTTAGAAGACCCACAGCGTCTAATCTTAGATTTATAGAGGAGAGAACCTATGAGCCATTATGATGTAGTTGTTATCGGCGGCGGGCCTGGGGGCTATGTGGGCGCAATTCGTGCGGCGCAGCTTGGGCTGAAAGTTGCGGTTGTTGAAATGCGCGGCGCACTGGGCGGCACGTGCCTTAATGTGGGCTGTATGCCTTCTAAAGCTCTTCTTCATGCGACGGAGCTTTATGAAGAAGCTGAAGGCGGCATGGCAAAATTTGGCGTGAGCATGGATAATCTATCAATCGATATTTCTAAACTTATGAGCCATAAGGACGAAATCGTTGACGGGCTGACAGGCGGCATTGCCTATTTATTTAAGAAAAATAAAATTGACTATATCGAAGGACGGGGCAAAATTCCTCAAGCTGGAAAGGTTAATGTTGCGCTTAATGCAGGCGGTGATATGGTTTTAGAAACAAAAAACATCATCATTGCAACAGGCTCGGATGTGGCATCTTTGCCTGGAATTGAAATTGATGAAAAAGATATTCTTTCTTCTACGGGCGCATTGAGCTTAAAGAAAGCGCCTAAAGAGCTGCTTATCATCGGCGCAGGCGTTATTGGGCTTGAGCTTGGCTCTGTGTGGAGGCGTCTTGGCTCTAACGTTACGGTTGTGGAATTTATGGATAAAATCACCCCTGAAATGGACGGGGAAATTTCTAAAACTTTTGCTCGGATTTTGAAAAAACAGGGCTTTAATTTTAAACTTAAAACCAAAGTAACGGGTATTAAAAAAAGCAAAAAAACTCTCACCGTCACAACGGAAGATGTTAAATCTGGCAAGACCTCTGACATTAAATGTGATAAAGTTTTAGTCGCTGTTGGACGGCGGCCATATACATCTGGCCTGGGACTTGAAGAGGCAGGCGTTACGGTCAATGAGCGAGGTCAAATTGAAATTGACCATAATTTTAAAACAAATATTGATGGTATTTATGCAGTCGGTGATGTTGTGCGGGGCGCAATGCTGGCTCATAAAGCCGAAGATGAAGGGGTTGCCTGCGCTGAAATTCTTGCAGGTTTTGCAGGTCATGTAAATTATGACGCTATCCCTGGGGTGATTTATACAATGCCAGAAGTTGCCTCTGTCGGTAAAACGCAGGAACAGCTTAAAGCGGAAGCTATTTCTTTTAAAAGCGGTAAATTCCCTTTCACGGCAAATGCCAGAGCAAAAGCAAATGGTCAGACGGACGGCTTTGTTAAAATTCTGGTTGATGTAAAAACAGATAAGATTCTAGGCGGGCATATTATTGGTGCGGACGCTGGTAATATGATAGCAGAGCTTGCACTGGCGATGGAAAAAGGTCTAACGGCTGATGATATTGCCTATACATGCCATGCCCACCCAACCGAAACAGAAGCTGTAAAAGAGGCTGCAATGGCAGTAGAAAACCGCCCTATTCATATGTAAATATTATAGGCGTGCTTAAAAAATAAGTTTAAATTTTACTATATTTATAATATATTGAGTTTTATATTGTTAAAAGGGGAAGTTTTTTGAAAAAAATATCGTAATATTTTTAATATTTTATTTAATATTAAGCACAGAAGTTAAAGCAAATAATTTATATTTATCTGGGAATCAGGTAAATATGAACTTTAATTCATTAAAGATTAAAGCTGCTGGTCTTTCTGTGGGGCATGAATGGAGCTTAGAAAAATTTAGCCCTTATATTGAGTTCCAAATGAACTTTAATGATGATGATGGCTTTAAGTATAAAACAATAAATTTTGGAGCAAGGTTACCTCTTATAACAAAAACTAAATTTACTTTTGGATTAGATGTAGAAGGGGGGCTTGGCAGCGTAGATATAAAAAATTCCCGAAATGAGTTTTCTTTTTTATCAAGCGGTGTAGGTGCTTTCGTTAATTTTAATATTACACAAAATATTAGTTTATTTTTAAATAGTAAATATATGTTTTATACAGAGATTTCAGGGGATATTAAATGTAACGATGACCCACGACCTCATAATATACCGCCAGATGATATAGGCAGTAGGCTGTGTCCTTACTATGGTGTGATAACTCCGCAGCAGCAGGATAAAATTGGTAATGCAAGTGGTTTAAAATTAAGCTTAGGTCTTAAGTTTTCATTTTAAAAGAACAGCAGGAGCTAGGAAATAATCTCTTATAGTTTTTATATATTTAAAAAAGCGGTGATATCATAAATCTGATGTCACCGCTTTTTTTGAAAGATTAGCTTTTCATTTCGGTAATGAGATTGATCATTTTTTCACGTCCATAAAGGGCTATGAATGATCCCATTCTTGGGCCCTGTTCTTGCCCCAGCAGGATTTCATAAAGGGCTTTAAACCATTCACGCAGATTTTCATAATTATGGTTTTTTCCAACGGTAAAAACCGCTGTCTGAAATTCAGAAGCTCCTGCGCCCTGTGGCAGAGAATTTAGCTCTTGAATTAAATCACCAAGAGCTTGTTTTTCTGACTCTGTCGGGCTGCGGAATTTTTTATTTGGTTTTACAAAATTTTCATAATAGACCAGTGCATAGCCGACAAGTTTTGAAAGCAGAGGAAATTTTTCTGCTGTTGCACCCTCGCTATAAGCACTGATATAGCCCCAAAGCTCGCTTTCGGACGCAGCATTACTCGCGCTCACAAGATTAAGCAGCAGGGCGAAAGTCACAGGGACTTTTTCATTCGGTACATTACCGTTATGAACATGCCAAAGCGGGTTCATATATTTTGCTTTACCCTCAAGCTCATGATATTTTGAAAGATGAGATAAATATTCATCAACTGTTTTAGGAATAATATCAAAATGCAGTCTTTTTGCTTTGCGAGGAGACATATACATATAAAGCGATAAAGATTCAGGCGTGCCGTAGGTCAGCCATTCTTCCATGCTAAGCCCATTGCCTTTTGATTTAGAAATTTTCGCGCCGCCTGCATCAAGAAACAGCTCATAGCTAATGCCTTCTGGGGGGACGCAGCCTAATATGCGGCAAATCGCAGAAGAAAGCTTCACAGATTCGCTAAGGTCTTTTCCTGCCATTTCATAATCCACCTCAAGTCCCGCCCAGCGCATTGCCCAATCGGCTTTCCACTGCATTTTACAATGACCGCCCGTGACAGGAACGGTGGTAAGCTCGCCTGTTTTTGGATCATTATATGTAACCGTGCCAGCCTCCTCGTCATGGGACGTGATGGGAACTTGCAGAACGATTCCTGTGCGGGGGCAAAGAGGTAAGAAAGGCGAATAAGACTGCCGTCTTTCTTCTCCCAAGGTTGGTAAAATGACTTTCATAATTTTATCATATACGCCGAGCATTTTTAGAATAGTTTGATCCATTCGCCCCGATTTATAGGCATCTGTTGCTGAAATAAATTCATAATCAAATCCAAAGCTATCCAAAAAGTCACATAAAAGAGCATTATTATGATGAGCAAAGCTTTCATGCGTGCCGAAAGGATCGGGAACGGCAGAAAGCGGAAGTCCTAAATTTTCTTCTAGCATTTTCTGGTTCGGCAGATTACTTGGGACTTTGCGAAATCCATCCATATCATCGGAAAAGGCGATTAGCTTTGTTGGAATGTCTGATAAATGTTTAAAGGCATTAATGACCATTGTGGTGCGAGCAACTTCGCCGAAAGTGCCAATATGAGGCAGCCCAGAAGGGCCATATCCTGTCTGGAAAAGAACGTAGCCTTTCTTACAGCCATGTTTTTTTATCCGCTCCAACAGTTTTTGCGCTTCGTTAAATGCCCAGCTATTACTTTCAAGGGCAAAGCTCATTTCTTCTGGTGATGCAGACATATTTTTACTTTCTAGTTTTGTTTATTTAATTCTATGATCCCTAAATACGACTAAAGCTTATATCCGTCAACCAGCAACTCATCATGATCTTTATCTAAATATGTTTTTTCTTTTGTCTTTTAGACTGTAGAGCTATAATCTTCTTTTTAAATTTAAAAAACCAATAAAGAATTTAATGACCCCTCCGCCTTCTTTAAAAGCCGCACAAGATATTCTAGCCACGCTTGATATTCTTGTGGTCGCCCCGACTTACGGCGTTATTTTAACGCCCGATGGGGAGATCGAAGATTATAGCCTGTTAGAACTGAGCAAGATCGTAAAGAAACGATCTTTCCTTGTTTGTTCTGCTCCGATTATCAGCCGTAGGCTTCAGACCCCTCTTTATAAAGCTTATGATATTTTAGAGCTTTTTGCTTTTATCCTGCCCGCAAATTTTTGTCTGCCCTTGCCTGAAGGAATAGCAGAGGCTTTAGCGGTGCGTAAATCCTGCGGCAGTGCAGAAGATCAGGCGCTGGCTCTCATGTCCTGCGCCCAAAAATTATTAGAGATATTAAGCAGCCCTGACTATCTTTACGCAGAAGGGGCGCATGCTACCGCCCAGAAAATGTCGGCTCATTGGAACTGGTCTGAAATTATCTTAAGCTGCCTAAACCCTGCTAGAAAATCAAAATCTGATTATCAGGTCTGGACGCATCTTGCCGATTGGGAAGAAGATGCTCCTCGCCCGCCGATAGGCACGCTGCCCGTCTCGCCCGAAGAAGCAGAAGAGAGGCTTGTAGAAATGCTCGGGCCCTACGCTGAAAAGCGGCTTCCCCAAAAAGAATATACCAGATTAGCGGCGGCAAGCTTTGAGCCAAGAGAACATGAAGATGAGCCAAGGTTAGTTCTTGCCGAAGCGGGAACAGGCATTGGTAAAACTTTGGGCTATATTGCCCCCGCTAGTCTTTGGGCTGAAAAAAATGGTGGGACGGTCTGGATTTCTACCTACACAAAAAACCTCCAGCGGCAATTAGACCAAGAACTTGACCGCCTTTACCCTGATAAAAAGATAAAGCAGAATAAAGTCGTTATTCGCAAAGGACGTGAAAATTATCTCTGCCTGCTCAACCTACAAGAAATTTCAAGCAGCCCCGTGCAGCCTAAGGGGGCTGTGTTTTTAGGGCTGGTTTCAAGATGGGCGAGGTTTAGCCGTGACGGGGATATGGTTGGCGGCGATTTTCCCGCTTGGCTTGGCGATAATTTTGGCATAGGGCGGATAAGCCAGCTTACAGATAAAAGGGGAGAATGCATTTATTCTGCCTGCGCCCATTATAAAAAATGCTTCATTGAAAAAAACACTCGCAAAGCAAAAAAAGCGGATTTGGTGATTGCAAATCACGCTCTTGTGATGATGCAGGCGGCGGTTAAAGCGGGGAATGCAGACCTGCCTATGCGCTATGTTTTTGATGAAGGGCATCATATTTTTGATGCGGCAGATAATGCTTTTTCAGCTCATATTACAGGAATGGAAGCCGCTGAAATGAGGCGGTGGATAAGGGGCGCAGAAAGATCGGGGCGCAGGGGCAAGGGTCTTAAAGGACGCATAGAAGACCTGCTGGCAGCAGATGAAGAGGCGGTAAAAATGATGGATGAAATTATCCATTATGCTGTCTGCCTGCCCAGCGATATATGGCATAGCAGAATTATTGATAATCGCCCTGTAGGTCCTGCTGAAAATTTCTTAATGTTGGTGCGCCATCAAACCATAAGCCGCTCGAAACCCTATGAGACTTTTCATACGGTAGAGACTTCGGCCGTTAATCCTAGTAAAGATTTGGTTCGGGCAGCAACAGAGCTTTATAGTGCGGTTGTTAAAATTGCTGCGCCAATGATAAAGCTTTCCGCTCATCTTATCAAACAGCTTAATGAGCGTGCGGACGAGCTGGATAGTAATGTGCGGGGGCGTATGGATAATATCTCTCGGTCTCTTAAAAGGCGTGCGGACGTGTTGAATGAGGGGTGGCTGCCGATGCTTAACGAAATAATTATGCTGCCAGATCAAAAAGAGAACCTCACCGAACTCTCAAATTTCGCCACATGGTTTGAGGTCGAACGGATCGGCGGCAAGGAAAGGGATTATGGAATGCACCGCCATTTTATCGATCCAAGTCTGCCCTTTAGCGAATATATTTTGAAAGCATCTCATGGTGCGCTTATCACATCTGCTACATTACGGGATAAACTCGGCGAAGAGAGCAGCGCAGAAATTGAATGGAATAGTGCGGAAATCAGAACGGGCGCAGCCCATATGATTGCGCCGCCGAGGCGGATGAGCTTTACGTCACCCTTTAATTATAAAGGGCAGGCAAAAATCTTTATCATCACCGATATTAATAAGCAAGATATAGGTCAGCTTGCCTCGGCTTACCGTGAGTTTTTTCTTTGTTCGGACGGCTCTGGGCTTGGTCTTTTTACGGCGATTAGCCGTCTAAAAGCGGTCTATGAGAGGATTATTACGCCGCTAGAAGATAATCATATCCCGCTCTATGCCCAGCATATTGACCCAATTAACACAGGAACGCTTGTTGATATTTTCCGCAGTTTAAAGTCAAGCTGCCTTTTGGGAACGGACGCTGTAAGAGACGGGGTTGACGTACCAGGGGAATCGCTTAAGATTTGTATTTTCGACCGAGTACCTTGGCCAAGACCAACCCTGCTTCATAAAGCGAGAAGGGAGCGATTTGGTAAAAAATCATATGATGATCTCATTACACGGCTAAAGCTTAAACAGGCTTTTGGGCGGCTGATTAGACGTGAAAAAGATCGGGGCGTTTTTATTATGCTCGACGGCGCACTGCCCACAAGATTGCTAAGTGCCTTTCCCCCAGAAACAGAAATTCAGCGGATCGGGCTTGCTGAAGCTCTTCAAAAAACCCGTGACTTTTTAGATTCTTCAAAAAACCCGTGACTTTTTAGATTCTCATTTTAGTCTCTTATTTTTAGCCCAAACCTCTAATTTCTTTGCTTCACCTCAAAAAAATGGCTCTTTATCGCAATGGAGTTTGAAAACCTATCTTGAGAGCTTAAGTTTAAGTTGTTCTTTAAGAGAACAGCTAACAATTTAATCCCTTGCGATGACACCCCTAACTTCCCTCACCCTCACGTAAGTCATTGCAGGGGATTATAATTTCTCAGAACTGAATTTAGGGTTAAGACTTATTCGTTTCAAAGATTTTTATACCTAAAGTAGCTTTCATCTAGCCCAAACATCCCTGTGGAAGCCCTATTTTCAACGCACCGCTTTATGATATAGAGGCGTAATTTTGCATATATTACTTTGCAAGAACGACGAGTAATATACGGGATTTCATGAGTCTTGACTCATATTAAAATAATCAATGAAGCATTAAATTCTAAATCAATGGTTGAAAAAATAATATTTAAATTCGTGAATAGCTAATCAAAGCTCGCTATGCTTATATCGTTTTGAATGAATGACGGCAAAATATTAGGAAGGTAACAATGAATATCTCTGCGCCTTATTTCTTGGGGATAGTAACGATCCATTAAGCGTAAAACATCGCGCGGAATTGCACAGCGATCTTAATAGTTAATTATATATAAGGATTAAATTTAAAATGATTAATCGCCGCCTATATATCCGCCCTGAAATCTGGGAATTAAAAGAAGCCTTTAAGATTTCACGGGGCATCAAAACAGAAGTCCAAGTTGTGAAGGCCGCGCTGGAATATTGCAATGTCTCTGGATATGGGGAAGCCGCACCCTATGCGCATTATGGTGAAACGGTAAAGTCTGTTATGGAACAGTTAGAGCAGATAACGGATCAAATAGAAGACGGAATAATGCATGATGAACTGCAAGAAATTCTGCCCGCAGGGGCGGCAAGAAATCTATTGGATTGTGCATTATGGGACTTAGAAGCCCGTTGGAGGGGTAAAGATATTTTTGAATTATTACAGGTAGATCGCCCAAATAAAACTGAAACTGCGGTTACTATTGTGATTGGTACTATAGAAGAAATGGCAAAAAAAGCGGAACAATATGCCGCATATCCATTATTGAAAATAAAGCTGGATAGGGAAAATATTAAAGAAAAAATTTCTGCAATACGTGAAAAATCCCCTCATTCACGCATTATTATAGATCCTAATGAAAGCTGGACGATAGATGATATTATGCAGCTTGATGATTTTCTTTTTACGCATAATATCGCCTTATTAGAACAACCTCTGGCAGCGGCGCAAGATGAAGAGCTGCGTGATTTTAAGGGAAAAATTCCCATCTGCGCCGATGAATCTTGTCATATAAGTCAGGATTTAGAGGGGCTAATCGGGAAATACCAAGCTGTAAATATCAAGCTTGATAAAACAGGCGGATTAACCGAGGCGTTAAAATTGAAACAACAAGCTATAGACATGGGCTTTGATATAATGGTTGGCTGCATGGTATCGACATCACTTGCTATGGCGCCTGCGATACTTCTTGCAGGAGGTACATCTTTTATAGATTTGGACGGCCCGATCTGGATGAAAAAAGACCGAAAAAATGGACTTGAAATTAATCAGGGACTTATTAATAAATTCCCATATGATTTATGGGGCGGAGGAATAAGAGCATGATTTTATCTTTATTTGAAAAATGATATTCGCTTTGTCAGTTTTAATTTTACTTACATCGAAGATAAAAGATCAATTTATTACTTCGTACAGGGGGCATTAGGAGCATCTCAATCCTATATACGGCGTTTTTATAGAATGATCCACTACCCGAAAGGGTTACTACCCACCAAGGGAGTGAAAGCTCCTTTTGGCTTTTTTAAGCCCTGAACCCCTTTATAAGCCCCCCTATAAATAAAGCTCCCTTCATAAAGAGCCTCTGTTTTAAGGATAAAACAGAGGCTCTTTAATTTAATTTTGAAATGTAAGTTTAGCCTACAGCTTCATCATCTGAAAAGAAGAATGAAATTTCACGGGCGGCTGATGTTACTGAATCAGAACCATGAACTGAATTTTCACCGATGCTAAGAGCGAACTCTTTGCGGATCGTTCCTTCATCGGCGTCCGATGGGTTTGTTGCGCCCATTACTTTACGGTTGGCAGCAATCGCATCTTCGCCTTCTAAAACTTGAACAACAACAGGCTCTGACATCATAAATTCAACAAGTTCACCGAAAAAAGGACGCTCTGAATGTTCGCCGTAGAAACCTTCCGCTTGCTCTTTTGACATGCGGATTCTTTTTGATGCAACAATGCGAAGACCAGCATCCTCAAATTTTGCAATGATTTTACCTGTAAGATTACGCTTCGTCGCATCGGGTTTGATAATAGAAAATGTACGTTGAATCGCCATAATTAAATATCCTTAAATGTTTTAAATAACTTCTCCGCCTATATAACAGTTTATTTTAGCTTTTCAACAGTAGATATTTTAAACAAGATCTGCTACATGAACACTCATGTTACATATTACAAACCTTACATATCGCATCGCTGGTAGGATTCTACTTGATGACGCCTCTCTTACTGTTCCTGCTGGTCATAAAGTCGGGATTTTAGGACGCAATGGAACGGGCAAGACAACGCTCTATAAATTAATCCTTCGCCAGATCTTTGCTGATGATGGAACTGTTCGGGTGCGCAGCGGCGTAAAAGTTGGAACAGTGGCGCAGGAAGCCCCCGCAGGAGCGACCAGTTTGCTTGATACTGTTCTTAATTCTGACCTTGAAACGGCGGAGTTAAACAGGCAGCTTACCGAAAGTTCAGACCCCAATAAAATAGCTGAAATTCATGAACGGCTTTTTGATTTAAATTATCACACAGCAGAAGCCCGCGCAGCGACTATTTTATCAGGACTGGGCTTTGACAGCGCAGCACAAAGGCGTGCCTGTTCAGAATTTTCAGGCGGCTGGCGGATGAGAGTTGCTCTTGCCTGTACATTATTTACCCAGCCTGACCTTCTCCTGCTTGACGAGCCAACCAACTATCTTGACCTCGAGGGCGTTTTATGGCTCGAGAATTTTGTCAAAAACTACCCCCATACCATTTTGATTATTTCTCATGATAGAGATTTGCTGTGTAATTCGGTCAATAGCATTATTCATCTTGAGCATAAAAAGCTAAAATTCTACGGCGGAAATCTTGAAAAATTCGAAAAAACCTACGCCGAGCAAAAAGCTTTAAAAGAAGCCCATATTAAAAAACAAACCGCCGAACGGGCTCATATTCAAAGCTTTGTTGACCGCTTTAAAGCAAAAGCATCAAAAGCAAAACAGGCTCAAAGCCGTGTAAAAATGCTTGAACGCATGGGCCCTGTTCAAAATATTATGGAAGAAGATGTAGCGCAGTTCCATTTCCCAAATCCCGTAGAATTACCGCCTCCCCTTATTACAATGGAAGGTGCTTCTGTGGGGTACGAAGAGGGCAAACCTATTTTACGAAATTTAAATTTGCGGATTGATATGGAAGACCGCATTGCGCTTCTGGGTCAAAACGGAAATGGTAAATCCACCTTTGCTAAATTGCTCTCTGAACGGCTTGATATTATGGACGGGGCAATGAGACGGCCGCCTAAACTTAATATCGGCTATTTTGCTCAGCATCAAACCGATGAGCTTCACCTTGATGAAACCCCGCTACAGCATTTACAAGCGGTCATGAAAGGCGAAGGAGAATCCAGAGTACGGGCAAGGCTTGGACAATTTGGTTTCGGCGTGGAAAAAGCCACCACTATCGTTGGAAAATTATCAGGCGGCGAAAAAGCCCGTCTGCTCTTTTCCCTAATGTCCTTTAAAGCCCCGCAAATGCTGATCTTGGACGAGCCTACCAACCATTTGGACATGGATAGCAGAAGATCGTTAATCCACGCCATTAATGAATATAAAGGCTGCGTGATTCTTATCACCCATGATCCCTACTTACTAGAAGCCTGCGCCGATCAACTTTGGGTCGTAGCGGAAGGCACTGTAAAAAAATATGACGGCGATATCCATGATTATAAAAAAGAAGTCTTGAGCGCAAGAGGCGTAGAAGATGCTAAAAAACGGGCTGCAAAAAAAGATGCCCGAACTGCGAAAAATAAAGACAAGCCTAAAGTAATAATCAATGTAGCCCCTCTTAAAAAAGAGCGTCAAGAAGCTGAAAAGAAAATTGCCGCCCTAAACAAAGAAATCAAAAAATACACCAGAGCCCTAACCAACCCCAAACTATACGACCCTAAAAACCCACAGGGCAAACGCGCACTCGTAAAATTCACAACAGAAAAAATCGAACTAGAAACAAAACTAGCCGCGCAAGAAACGATCTGGATGGAATTAAGTGAGAGAATTGAGAAGGCGAACGGTTAGTATTTTTCGTCTAATTACAATAGCAAGCCAAACAACATAACCACAAACTTAATTAGAATTTAATCTTTTACTTACCTTCCGTCTTGAAAATACAAAAATCCATACCATTTAAAGTTGAATAACATTAATTACATGGATTAAAAAGTATGAATAAAAAAGTAACAGGTAAAAAGGCAGCCACGGCTGCCTCAAAGACATTAAAAAACAAATCAACTGGTGCAAAATCAAAAACTTCCGCAGGAAGTGCACTCTCACAACGAAAAGCTCCTATAAAGCAAACATCCAAAAAAGCAGCCACGGCTGCCTCAAAAACTTTAACTGATGGTAGAACAAACAAGACCTCTAAATCTGCTGCAGGAAGTACATTAGCCCAACGAAAATCAAAAGCTAAAAAATAACGGATTCAAAACCATATACTATCAAAATTAGATATAAAGGTGGCGTTGCAAATAAAAACTTCATGCAGGTGATTATTTTCCTATATGCTAGGATTAAAAAGGATCATATGTTGTTGTCCCTTCTTTCTTCTTTTATTTAAGCTCTTCTTCTTCAATAATGCTCATCAGCATTTGTCTTTGGTGGGCAAGGACAGAAAAATGATGGTCAACTTTTTTGATTAGCACATGAGCTTCTTTTGCATCAATTTCACCGGGGCTACAGCTTTCGGGGCCTAGGCTTTGCATAATTGCCATGATATTGGCAGCATTTTTTTGGCTGGCTTTTGCGGCAAGTGAATGCCAGTCAACCTCTTCACCTGTTTCATCTAAATGGTTAATTGGCAGATACACACCGCCTGCAAGATGGGCAAGATGCTCCGCAGCAATGCTTGCCCCTGTTGCCCTTACAATATCCTCAACCCTTTCAAAAGAAAGCTCTGCATCACCATTGGGGTCTGTAAAATCATAGGCACGGGTTCTACCGATATTTAAAACCTCCATAATCTTTGGAATGCCGCCCGCTTGCTTAAACAGTTCACTAATAACAGCTTTTGTTGTTCCATAATGACGTTTTTTTAAAGGATTGAAGGGCATGGTTTATTCTTTCTTTTCTATCTTTTAAAGACCATATCATTTAAACTTCTTTTATTAAAGAAAGATAATAATCCAAAAACCTACAAAGCTCTCTGGATTTTTTAGGTCAGTTTTTGAATGTGGCAAAAAGGTTGAAATTATAATATGAAAGCAAATAAGTTTCTAATCACAGGAGCAATATTAAGCTTTACCGCCGCATTCCTTCATTTAGGCTGCATCATATTTGGCGCATCTTGGTACCGCATTATGGGGGCTGGGGAAAATATGGCAAAAATGGCACAGCAAGGACTGTTAGAGCCAACATTAATTACTCTCTTTATCGCAGGTGTCTTAACTGTCTGGGGACTATTCGCCCTATCAGGAGCAGGGGTTATTCCTCGCTTTCCACTACTCAAAACCGCCCTCACTGCGATCACAGCAATCTACCTAGTGCGGGGCATAGTCGGGTTTTATTTTATCCTATATCCAATAGGCGGCAATAGCCCCGAATTTTGGTTTTGGAGTTCACTGATGTGTTTCGCCCTAGGACTGTTGCATTTAAGAGGGCTTAAGCAAGTTTGGCAGCTCAAGTCTGTCAAGCCTGCCTCACCCAACGAGCTAAAAATATAGAAAAAAGTAATAAGGATTTAAAAGAAAGCAACATATGAAACTCATTATCCCTCCATTGGAAATAAACCCAGATAATCCTTTTAAAGAAGATATTTTTAAACGAAAGCCATTTGCAGAATCTCTCACTAATTTAGTGAAAAAATCTGATGATGAATTTGTTATTTCTCTTGATGGTCAATGGGGCGAGGGTAAAACAACATTTGTGAAAATGTGGCAAGTTATGCTTAAAGAAAACGACATTCCTAATGTGTATATAGATGCTTTTGCCAATGACCATATCGATGACCCATTTATTACAGTTGTTAGTGCAATCATAGCTTATGTAGATAAAAAAATCCCTAAAGATAAATCCAAAAATTTTATGGAAAAGTCAAAAAAAATTGGTGTGCAATTAATGTCATGGACGGCTAAGGCTGCAATTAAAACTGCAACATTAGGTGTGATTAAAGATAGTGAAATAGAAGAGCTAGTTGCGATTAAAGATGATATAATTAAAGGAGTTGATGGGGTTTTAGAAGGGATTATCGAAGAAAAATTAAAATCTCATATAGTTGATATTAATAGCCTTAAGGTTTTTAAAGAATTACTTTCAAGATTACCCAGTCAGCTTGGTAAGAGTGATAAGCCATTAGTTATTGTTCTTGATGAGCTAGATCGTTGTCGTCCGACTTATGCGTTGGAAATGCTTGAAAAAATCAAACATTTATTCTCTATAAAAAATGTGGTTTTTTTCCTCGTAATGAATAAAGAACAAATGGGAGAATCTGTTAAGTGTATTTATGGTCAAAGCATTGATGCAAATACGTATCTTCAAAAGTTTATTAATGTTGAAACCAAATTACCATATTTTAAGGATTTTGAGTACAGGCAAGATATTTCCATATATTGTAAAAAGTTATTTGAACTACATGAAGTTAAAGACTGGGGGCAACAATTTATAATTGAAGAATCATTAGAAATTTTAGGAAACCATTTTAACTTATCCCTTAGACAGCTAGAAAGAGTTTTTACAAGTTTACTCATGTTTCATTTATCAGAAGATCAAAATGAAAGTGCGGTGATTCATTTAGTAATTTTTATTGCAATAGTTAAAGTCATTAAACCTAAACTGTATAACCGAATGGTTTTAAAAAAGGTAGAATATAATGAATTAGCAAAGGAGTTAAAGTTATCAAATTTAGATAAAGAAAATTCTGAAAAACTAGAACATTCTTTATGTTTTCTTAAATATACCACTTTATCAGATAAAGAATATAATGACTTATCAACCGACAGCCCGATAAAGAAGTGCAATTTCTTTAATAAATGTATTTCTCACAACCGAAAGGACTGGATTGCAATATTGAATGAAAATTTAAATATTTTTAGGCTCTGGTGAGCTTTAGGTAACAATATGTTGGTCTAAGTCATTATAAATACAAATAAAAACAACTATTGCAACCACTCTCATATTTCGGAGGGTAAATTCAGGCATCTTTTAAGGTGCTTTGCAATGGATTTAAACGCCTATGAAGCCCATCAAATCAGCCCTATTTCTCATCGTTCTTGCACAGTAATATATGCAAAATTACGCCTCTATATCCTAAAGAACTGTGCCTGTTCTAGGGCTTCTGCGGGAGTGTTTGAGCTGGATGAAAGTTACTTTGGTGCCGCCGTGTTCGTGGAAAAAGAGGGCGAGGAGCAGCAGGAAAGACACCTGTATTTGGACTTTTAAAACGAGACGGCAAGGTCTATGTAGAGATCGTAGAAAACTGCTCACGTAATAGCTTACTCCCCATTATACAA
>JADGEY010000090.1 GCA_016744185.1 Emcibacteraceae bacterium
ACCCACAGCAATCGGGACTGCTTTTCTTAGGAACAGAACATGGGCCTTATGTTTCTCTTAATGATGGTGAAAAATGGCAAAAATTAGGTTTAAATTTACCTGACGTTCAAGTCTCTGATCTTACGGTTAGGAATAATAGCTTAGTTGTCGCTACATATGGTAGATCATTTTGGGTTCTTGATGATATTTCAATCTTAAGAAATATTGCAGGAAAAGGACTTGTGAAAGACAGCGGTTTATTGCCTGTAGCAGACGTTATTAGAAGCCTTGCTCGCCCAACCGAATTTTACAAAAAACGCACTGTAGAAGGCGTTAATAAAGTTAAATTTAACTATTCACTCTTAAAGCCAGCACAAAAAGTTACCTTAACACTTAAAAATGCTAAGGGAGGAATTATTCGCCGTTTTTCAAATAAAGACATTCAGCGAAAAATTAAACTCGATATAATGGGCAGAGCAACGAATGGGCAGGGCTGGTCTTCTGTGATCTATCCTCTTAAAAACGTTGCAGGGCTTCATACCGCTTTTTGGGATTTACGCTATCCAGCACATAAGGAATTTGAGGGCTTAAGAATAAGGGGCGGAAGCACCAATGGTTCTCTTGTTCCTCCTGGGAAATATAAAGCTGAGCTTAATATTGACGGCGTTATAAGCAAACAAGTCTTTACTGTAAATATTGATCCACGGCTTAAAGATGTTCCTAACAAGGATTTTCAAGCGCAGGCAAAACTTGCTAAAGAAATTCATAGTCAATTAGGACGTGCCATCAATGGCGTTAAAGACATTAGAGCATTAAGACAAAAAATGAGGTCTTCAGGGCAGAATGATACAAATATTCTTTCCGCATTAACGGCGTTAGAAGAAGAAATCTATCAAACGAAGGCCCGTTCGCCTTCTGGCATTCTTCAATATGGCGGCGTAAAGCTGATTAATAAATTAGCCATATTACAGCACCGTACAGTAGAAGGCAGTGATGGGAAGCCAACAGCTCAATCTTACCAAGTACTTAAGATGCTAGAAAAACAATTATCTCACGCCTTAGCGAAAGTTGAAAAACTTAAACTATCCGTGAAATAATAAAATGATTTAAAAAAGGTCTCTATTCTTAATGCTCGTTAGAGTGTGGAATAGAGACCTTTTTTAATGATTCAAGAAACTACTAAATTATGAAGATTCTAGATTGTAGAGCTGGTGCATTATGAAACTACGCTAAATAACCCTGATGCGCCAATGGCTGTACGTTCGGCAAGAAAACTGATCGAAGCCCCATCTACGCCCGTATATTCCATAATGACCTCTTACCCCATACCGCCCTTATTGCGTCCAGCACCCCCTGATCCTATATGAAATTTTTTAGATTTTATTTTCAATGGAGAAACCCGTTCAATAACTTATCAAGGAGTAGAGGGGATATTTTCACGGAGCATATCAGGCTCACTTACACCGTTAATAAGATAGGCTCTTTGAATTTACTGCCTTTTAAGCAAGTAGGTACGTTACAAATTGCCTTTTTATACAAGGGCACCCCCAAGCTCGAATTCAACGCCCCTCACCTCACACCTATATTATAGATGGTTCTAAATTTTCTAAAAGATCGTTAGCCGTAGATTGATCTACGGCTTTATTTATCTGTTTAATCGTTCTTTGGTGAAACAATTGGCATTGGGCCTGATGGGATTCCAAGGCGCATTTTCTCTTTTGCAACCATATTTTGGACATTTTTTAATAATGCTTTAGCATCATAAATAATTCCATCTTTAATTGTATATTTAATACCGCCAACTCTCTCCATTTTATTGGTTTGGCTGTTTAATTTAAAAGCGCCAGTTCCATGTAAAACATGTAAATTTGCAAGAGGGTTTTCAGCTATAATAACAAAATCAGCTTTTTTACCCACGGTAATAGATCCAACTTCATGATCTATTCCTAATTGCCGCGCCCCTTGCAGAGTTGCAGAATGGATAACTTCCATCGGTGTAAAGCCTGCTTCCCTTAAAAGCAGCATTTCTTGAATATAACCGAACCCATAAAGATTATAGATATAACCAGAATCAGACCCAAGAATCACTCGCCCGCCCTTGTTTTTATATTCATTTACAAACTGCATCCAAATACGATAATTATCAATCCAGTCAACTTCATTTTCTGCTGTCCAATTAAACCAATATGATCCATGAGCATCACGGCTTCCACGAAAAAAATCCCATAATGCAGGAAGCGTATATGTTTCATGCCATTCTGCACGGCTCATTCTCATAAAGTCACGGCTGGTTAAATAAGATGTAAATGTCGGAGACAATGCAAATTTTCGGTCTAATAAGCTTTGCATGACCTCATTCCATTTATCACTCCCAGCTTTTGCCGTTTGTTTCCATAAACGACCAGCTTCGCTAAAACGATCTTGTTCATTTTGGTAAATATAATCATTTGGATAATGCTGGATAAGCTTATCTTCAAACATTGCTTCTGGTAAACCGTACCAATGTTCCATTGATTTTAAGCCAAACCCTGATGTATCCAGAACATTCGCATGTAAAACGTTAATTTGGGCATGATGCATTGTTGAATTTAAACCTTGCTTATCCGCTTCATCAAGAGCTGCTTTTAATATTTCAGCAGAAGCCCCTTTGAACTTAATACCAGAAGCACCTGCTTTTTTAATTTTACGGATACGCTCGCGGGCTTGTTTCGGGGTATTGATGGGACCGCTTTCTTTGGTGATGAAAGAAGGGTAAATTTGAATGCGCGGGCCTGTAATCTCATTTTTTTCAAGGCGGCGTTTCATATTCATTTCCCACGCCATGGTTTTTTTATGTGAAAGAGTACGCCCCGATGTAATGCCGTGTGCGAGCCATAATTTAAGAACATATTCGCTGGGAACGCCCTGCCCTGATTTTTTGTCATGAATATGCAAATGTGAATCAATAAAACCTGGTAGAATATACATTCCAGAAATATTAATTTCTGTTCCCCCTTTTAGCTTTGGGCGTTTTTTAGGGTCGATTTTTAATCCAGGTACGCCAACAATACGAATTTCAATGATTTTATTATTTTCAACAACAATATCAACAGGGCCTTGTGTCGGCGCACCTGTTCCGTCAATCATATAGCCGCCTCGTAAAATCAATCGTTTATAGGGCCCATCCCCTTCTGTGCGTTTAGGGGAGTCTTCTGCAAAAGCTACAGATAAAATCATGTTATATAATAAAAATAAACCAACCAAAATTCGGGCTTTTTTAAAGAGTATAATATTCATTGTTCTTCCTTAAATTATTGAAACTGTACTAGGCATTTTGAGATATTATAGAGATTGAGCTGACCCTATTTAAAAGACCAGCTCAAAATCATTTGGATAAAGTTATATTCTCATTCAATATTAGAATTTCACACGAACACCACCAAAAAATCTA
The DNA here is from genome assembly GCA_016744185.1 of Emcibacteraceae bacterium. GTDB lineage: Bacteria > Pseudomonadota > Alphaproteobacteria > Sphingomonadales > Emcibacteraceae > Pseudemcibacter. Next base: position 3,410 of record JADGEY010000090.1, read on the forward strand.
CGACCAAGAAGGTCATAAAGTCCAGGATCGACATTCGCATCTCCTGCAAGAGAATAGCCTAGAATCGGCGGCTGTGCATTAGCAATATTATCTATTCCGACAAAGATTTCTACATTCTCAAGTGCTTGGTAAGCAGCACTAAGATCAAGATAGAATTCTGCTGGTGTAGATTTAATGACATTTTTAGGGTCAGGTTTAAAATGTGTAAAACCTGCTATTCTACGTGTTTGAAAGCGCATATTTAAAGGCCCGCTTTCATAAGTCATATTAAATACTTGCTTATTTGCAGGGAGCATTGGCGTTCCAAACCCTGAACATGAAGATCCAAAATGCCCTGCACAATCAATGGCAGTGCCGCCTGGTAGAGGCGTTCGTTCAGATTTTAAAATCCAGCTGCTCATGAAGGATAGTTTCAAGCTTGCATCATCACTGCCAAGAGAGAGCAAAGAAGGTAGCTCAAGCCTATAATCAATTTGCAGATCAACGCCTGTTGCTTTTTCAGCTGCAATATTACTGATTGGCGCACGAACATAATCAATTTGACCATCAGATGTCCGAACAATAGCTTGACATTCTGCAGCGCTATTATCTCCCCCTGCAAAACAGGTATCAACAATATATTGTGCATTTAGCTTTGCAATGGCATTGTCAATTTTAATGCTATAATAATCTACCGTAATATTTAAGCCTTCTATTTCTGAAGGGCTAATCACTGCGCCGATTGTCCAAGTATCAGAATTTTCTGGTGTTAGGTTAGAGTTTCCCCCTGTTTGAACGCTAAAGCCAACATTATTATGTTCAAAATCATCAATGTCACCAGCGAAAACACCCTGCGCAACACATAAAGCTTTTTGTGCAGCAGACGGTTTAAAGTCTTTATCACAAAGATCATCACCCGCAGTAAAACCAATACTTACGGTAGAAAATAATTCACTAAGGTTAGGCGCTCTAATTGCAACATTATATGCACCTCGAACACGGATCCAATCAATAGGCATCCATTCGCCGCCAACTTTCCATGTCGTAACACTACCAAAATTGGAATAATTTGATGTCCGTATCGCCAGCTCCAGCCCTAAATATTCAGCCATAGGACTGTCTGTAAGAAGAGGAACGCGCGCCTCGGCATAAAATTCTGTTAAGTTAAACGCACCATTGCGGGGTGGGGTTGGATCACTAAATTCACCGCCTTGTTCTGAACTATCGGGGCGAAAGTCAAAATTTTCTCTTCGGTGTTCAAAACCAAATGCAGCCGCAACAGGTCCTGCTGGTAATTCAAGTAATTCGCCTGATACATATCCGCCAAAAACTTGACGCTCAAGCACTGTTGTATTGCCATGGTTTGGCGAAATAAATGCAGCAGCTTCAGGGGAAATACTATCAATACCAAATGGATTAACAGGAACGCAGCCATCAAATTGATTGCGGCAAATCATTTTTCCTGGATTATTTGGATCAGCAATCACATCCAAGCCTAAAGACATACGTACACTAGATATTTCACCAGAAATATCAGAATCTGATCTGGTTCTTTGAAATTGATAAAAGCTATCCCATTGCCAGTTTTTATCACTTATTTCAAAATCACCCCGCAGTCCGCCTGTAATGGCAAAGGATGATCTTTCATATCTAAATGTACGAGCTCCTGTTTCAATAAAACGCCGGCCTGTGCTGGTAATAACCGCAACACCATCACCATCTGGATCAAATTTCCATGCGTTACTTGATAAAAAATTACGGAAAGGCTGTGAAAGAGTAGTATTATTAGCATAATCAGGAAGATGAAGTTCCCCGCGCGGTGCTCCATTTGTTAATAGCTCCCCTGCATTTGGAGCTTGCTGATATTCATTTCTGCTGTCAACAAAGACTAATTCTGCATAGGCGGTAATATTATCTGTAATATCATAATGACCAAGACCATTAATTTGATAACGTTTTAAAGGGCGCAATAGATAATTCCCTTTTGCGAAATTAAAGCGATCTTGTGGATCACAAAATGCAATAGGCGCACCGGAAGAGTCAAATCTTACGCCCCTTGTCCGGCTCCCTCCTTCACAAGTGTTAAGATTTACCCCAACTAAACTTGCTAAATCAGCACCCTTTAAAGAAATTCTTGTTCCAGGGATATTGCTTGATCCACCAGGAGCAAGTTTACCATTATTTTCGAAAAGTGATAATCTTGAAAATTCACGGTCTTCAAAAAAGACTCCGCCCCGTGACGTAAAAGAGCCATTGATGACAGCATTACCTCGGTCATCAGCAAAATTTCCGCCAACTGTAATATCAATCTTATGAGTGAGAGCATCACCTTTAAAAGTTTGACCGTAAGAATAATTAGCTTCTAAGCCTTCAAAATTATCTTTTAATTTAAAATTAATAGCGCCTGCAACAGCGTCAGAACCATAAACAGCCGAGGCACCGCCTGTAATAATTTCGACAGATTGAACAAGCGCGTCTGGAATACTGGCAAGATCGACAAAACCGCTTTCATTTGCAGGTATAAAACGGCGACCATTGACAAGAACCAGCGTTCTTTCTGCTCCCAAGCCTCTTAAATCTGCGGTTAAAACACCAGAGCCACCAGCAGCATTAGCACTAGATGTATTATCCGCGGCAAGCTGAGGCAGCTCATTTAATGTTTCTTCTATTGTAACATTACCAGAAGATCTAATATTGGCTGCGCTCAAAACCGATACAGGACTTGGTGCGCTTAAATCACTCCGTACAAGACGTGACCCCGTTACAACGATTTCTTCTATTGCATTTTCAGAATCATCTTGTGCATATAGCTTAGATGTACTCATCATTGCTGCTATGGATATAACAGACACAGAAACGGTCAATTTAGAAATAAAAGACCGACGTGCAGATCTTTTATAGCACTGAATTCGAACGTTATTAAGCATTTATATATTCTCCCTATTACGTTTAAAGTTATTTTATTAATTAAAATATAGATTTTTCTCATAATCATTATGAAAAAATAGTATATTGTATATAATAAAAAATATACTATTATACAAGATATTTAGTATACTAAAATACAATAAGAAAACTTATGTTCCTAGTGAGCAAAATTCTAAACAACGGTGGGAGCAAATGACGTAGCGTACCGACCAGCCTAGAAGGTAGTAAATTCAAAGGTTATAGCGATTTTATTCACCCATTTTAAGTTTTAGGTTGCTATTGAGCTAAGCTCTTTTGTAAGTGATGATTCAATTAAATCTGTCAGATTTCTCTTTGAAAATCCATATTCACGTAAAAACAGCATAGGATATATTGCAATGAGCATATTTCCTCACACATATAAATTCAAACAGCCAGAGCCGCATCCTTCTAATCTTACCATGGTGGAATTAAGCATTACCGCAAGGATTAATATTGTTTAAAATATATAGGATTGAAAATCAAAGAGTCAGAATGCCAACGGCACTACAATCAGTGCGCTTACTGGCCGTTTCTTTAACAATATTATTTTATTTTAAAGCGATGAAATCATCTTCTGCACGATCATATTCTAATAAAACCCCGCTGGCGATGTCAAAATGCCACGCATGAATTTTCAGATGACCGCTTAAAACAGATTTTTTCACCCAAGGGAATGTAGCAAGATTGTTAAGCGAAATGAGAACTGCACGCTTTTCACACATGCATAAAAGCTCTTCTTCATCATAGCGTTCTTTTTCTTCCTCTGTAAAATCAGCTGCCTCTTCAACAATTTTCATCCAAGGCTTAATAAAACTATATGCGCCCTTTTCCTGATCAATATCCTCAGCCTCTTCATTATCGCTCATCAATGCCCGAATGCCGCCGCAGCCACTATGCCCCATAACAACGATATGTTCTACATGAAGGTGATTAACCGCATATTCAATTGCTGCGCTCGTACTATGATGCGTTAATTTTCCTTCTTTATAAGGAGGAACAAGATTTGCCACATTATTAACAACAAAAATATCACCAAGAGCTGCATGGGTTACAATAATTGGATTAACTCTAGAATCGCTACAAGCAATAATCATGACTTTTGGAGCTTGTCTCTCTTTTGCCCAATTGCGCCAATCTAAATTCTCTTTCCCTAGATACCGCCCCCGAAATTCATTATAACCACGGATCAATTTTTCATAAGAATTCATCAAAACTGCCTTTATTATTACTCTACCCTATTGCGGTGTATATTATCTTTTTTAAATCATTTTAGCCAGCCAAAGTTTTTAAAAACACCTTAAGCATAAAAAAAAGGCTCGCATAAATGCAAGCCTTTTTAAAGAATATATTCTCTATAAATTAATCAAGTAACTCTAGTGAACCTGCTGATGAACGACCGCGACGATCTTCTTCCATTGTGTAAGAAATCTTTTGGTTATCATCAAGACCTTTAAGGCCTGCTGCTTCTACTGCAGAAATGTGAACAAACACATCGTTTCCGCCTTCGTCAGGTTGAATGAATCCGAAACCCTTAGTTGCATTAAACCATTTAACTGTACCGTTAGCCATATTATTTATCCTCTTACGCGTATTAATAAAGCCGGAGAAGTAGCGTAAGAAAGTATTTCGTCAGGCATCCAATATCAGATTTAAAAACTGATCTATACTCTGTACACCTTAACAAGCACTAAGTAAAGTCTAACTTACATAAAAAAATAAAGGATGGAGAATTTTCCATCCTTTATTTTTATTTTTTTATATAAGAGCCATCACTATATAAAATACCCCTCTCTATTTAAGCCCCACACTATTTAAGCCCCACACTATTTAAAATAGGCGGCAACGTCTTGAGAAAGCAGCGATACCGATCAAACCCAATCCAAACAACCCACGAGAAGCGGGCTCAGATACAGTAGTAACAGCGCTGGTTCTTTCCAAGAAAGCTCCCACACCTATGCTTTTGATTATTTTAGTCCTATGTTTAAATTTTTTCTCAAAGCTTCCCTTACCGTTATTGGGATTCACTCCTAAACGCATCATATATACGTAAGGTGTTTTACAATCTTCTGCCACATAGCCATATATATATTTATATCCACTCTGGGTTCCCCTTGTATAATTCATTAGGTTTCCAATCCCACTATTCTTTACATGTTCACCATTTACAGGGGCAGCAACAAGTTCAGCCTGCGTAGCAAAACGCCATCCATTTAGATCCCCCCCTACAGCAA
>JADGEY010000091.1 GCA_016744185.1 Emcibacteraceae bacterium
ATTCTAAAAAAATTAACTCCCACAATCGATGGTAATAATACGCACTCGTTTTAAAATTCACACCAACTAAGGAAGCGGCGCATCTTGCGGTCGTTCCCGCAACAAAATGTTCCATCAATCGGTCTTGTTTAAACTTGCTTAATCTGCTCTTTCTCATGGATACCATTATAACACCTTTTATGCGTTATCTGGTACAGCCCCTTTTATAATTTCCCTAATTCTCTGTAATTTTTTGATTTTCTTAACCATTATCATTGGAATTTTTAAGCTTAAAAAACACTGTAAAAATCTTAAAAAAAATCCGAAAAAATATGCCTGCAAGCATGTTCGCTCTCCTATTCTCTATAAATCTATTTTTTGGGGTTTTCCTAGGTAGATTTATGCTAGCGTCCAAGCCACTTTTCCGCCTGCCCGCAAAGGAACGAGAATATGGTCACCGAATTTGATTTCTTTTGGAACAGCCGTACTTACGGATTTTAGAGTGATCATTTCTTTATTAATTGGAAGACCGTAAAAATTTGCGCCGTTAATGCTGGCGAACTTTTCAAGGTTTTTAAGGCAGCCTTCTGCTTCAAAAACCTCTGCATATAATTCTACCGCTATATGAGAAGAATATATACCAGCGCAGCCGCAGGAACTTTCTTTCGCGCCCTTGGCATGGGGCGCACTATCTGTGCCAAGAAAGAATTTAGGGTCGCCAGAGACCGCTGCCTTCACAAGAGCAAGACGGTGTTTTTCTCTTTTCAAAACAGGCAAGCAATAATAATGAGGTTTAAGCCCGCCCGCAAGAATAGCATTTCTGTTATAAAGCAAATGCTGCGGCGTGATGGTTGCAGCCACGTTACTGCTAGCAGACTTAACAAAATGTACCGCCTCTTCCGTGGTGATATGCTCAAAGACAATTTTAAGGTCAGGGAAATCTAACGCTAGCTTTTTCATATGACGTTCAATGAAAATCGCTTCACGGTCAAAAATATCCGTGCTTTCATCTGTAACCTCGCCGTGGACGAGAAATTTAAGACCAACTTCTTCCATTACTTTTAAAATAGGGTAGCAGTCCGCAATATCTTTTACGCCTTTATCACTGTTGGTTGTTGCGCCAGCAGGATACCATTTCACCGCTTTAACAAAGCCCGATTTCGCCGCTTTTCGAATTTCTTTCGCTGTGGTTTGGGGGGTTAGGTAAAGCACCATTAAAGGCTCAAACTTAAGCCCTTTTGGAACGGCAGCAAGGATTTCATCACGGTAAGATGCCGCGCGCTTAACCGTGGTAATCGGCTCTGCTAGGTTCGGCATGATGATCGCACGAGCAAACCGCTTTGCCGTATCGGGAACGACCGATTTTAGAGCCTCTCCCTCCCTGACATGCAGATGCCAATCATCGGGACGAATAAAGGTTATTTCAGTAGAGCGGCTCATGATAATCCTTAAAAGTGATATGCCCCAAAGCTCTTTATCCCTTAGTTTTGCAGAAAAATCTAGTCTTTTGGACGTTTTGCCCGCCTCTTGGTAATTTTTCTGGTCTGTTGGTAATTTAGGAAAGGCTTTAGGTCATTTAGCTAGGCTCTTGGTAGCTTAGCTAGTCTGTTGGTAGTTTAGGAGGTGCTTTTTTATATTCTATCGGCGTTTTAGATAGGTTAAGCGGATTAGAGACCGTGGGGACCTCTGTGCCGTCTTCTCTTTGCATCATACGTACCATATTTCTATGTTGTACCTGCTCATCTGCAAAAGCTTGCTCAATCGTATTAACAGGCCCGCAAGGAATCACATGTTCTTCCAACAGTTTCATCCATTGATTTGTGGTTTTTTCCAGCATATGCGGCATGATTAAAGGAATAAGGCAGCTGCGGTTTTTAACCCGTGCAATATTGCTTTTATAATCCGCATCCTCTGACCATTTTTCACCCAGCAGTTTTGAGAAACGGTCAAATTGACCATCATTGCCCACCGCTAGGATAATATGCCCGTCTTTTGTCTGAAAAGTCTGGTAAGGCACAATATTTAAATGTGCATTTCCTGCCCGTGCTGGCGGCGTGCCGCCCACTAGATAATTCATATTTTGATTGGTCTGAAGCGAGATCATTGAATCGAGCAGGCTTAAATCAATATATTGCCCTTCGCCTGTTTTATCTCGGTACGCCAAAGCCGCTAAAATCCCGATTACAGCATACATTCCTGAGGCAAGATCAGCGATTGCAATACCAACTTTTTGCGGACTTGAATGAGGGGTGTCTTCTTTCTCGCCCGTAATGCTCATCAAACCCGACATACCCTGAATAAGAAAGTCATAGCCCGCCCTATGAGCGTAAGGCCCTGTTTGACCAAAGCCTGTAATCGAACAATAGATAAGCGCAGGATTAACCTCTTTTAGGCTCTCATAATCAAGATTATATTTTTTAAGACCGTCCACTTTGAAATTTTCAATGATAATATCACAGCTCTTGGCAAGCTGCCTGATTTCCGCCTGCCCCTCAGACGTTGCCATATCAATAAAAACGGTGCTTTTATTACGGTTTGCCGTCAGAAAATAGGCCGCGTCCCCTTCGCTGCCATCTGCATTTTTTAAAAAGGGAGGACCCCAATAGCGGGTGTCATCTCCCTTGCTTGGTTTTTCAACTTTAATCACTTCTGCGCCAAAATCACCAAAGATTTGACCCGCAAAAGGCCCTGCCAAAACGCGGCTTAAATCTAAAACCTTAATATGTGAAAGAGCGCCTGTCATTTAAAGCTGTCCTATCCTTCTTCTATATCGAATTTAATGCCCTGCGCTAGGGGAAGTTCTTTTGAATAATTCACCGTAGAGGTCATGCGGCGCATATAGCCCTTCCAAGCATCAGAGCCAGATTCTCGCCCTCCGCCTGTTTCTTTTTCACCGCCAAAAGCACCGCCAATTTCTGCGCCAGACGTTCCAATATTCACATTGGCAATGCCGCAGTCCGAGCCATATTCAGAAGTGAAAATCTCTGCTTCTAAAACGTCTCTTGTAAAGACGGCAGATGACAATCCTTGAGGCACGTCATTCACCCTCTGAACCACTTCTTCAAAATCATTATATTTAAAAACATAAAGAATAGGAGCAAAAGTTTCTTCTTGTACATTATCCGCTGCCCCATCCATTTCAACAATAGCAGGGTGAACATAGTAAGCCTTTGGATATTTCGAGCTCATCGCCCGTCCGCCGCCTGAAAGAGAGCCGCCTTGCGATGCTGCAAGTTTAATCGCCACTTCCATATTTTCAAAAGATTGAGCATCAACAAGAGGACCAATAAGAGTAGATTCATCAAGAGGGTGACCAATTTTACAGCTCTTATAGGCTGCTTTAAGACGGGGAATAACTTTATCATAAATATCTTCATGAACAAAAAGCCGCCTTGTTGAGGTACACCTCTGACCGCATGTGCCAACAGAGCCAAATAAAGTCGCGGCAAAGGCAAGGTTAAGGTCAGCCGAAGGCGTGATCACCAGAGCATTATTACCGCCCAGCTCTAAAATACTTTTGCCAAATCGTGCCGCTACTTTCTGCCCAACGATGCGTCCCATTGCGGTGCTGCCCGTGGCTGAAATAATAGGAACTCTCTTGTCTTCTACCATAATTTCGCCAATATCACGCTCGCCAATAAGAACTTGAGAAAGACCTTCAGGCACATCGCCGCTAAAGCGTTTTGCCGCTAGGTCAAATAAATTCTGACATGCCATAGCCGTTAAAGGCGTTTTTTCTGATGGCTTCCAAATCGTACTATCCCCGCAAACAAGCGCAAGGGCAGCGTTCCATGCCCAAACCGCAACAGGAAAGTTAAAGGCTGAAATAATGCCAACGGGTCCTACAGAATGCCAGTATTCACGCATTTTATGAAGCGGACGTTCCGATACAATCGTTAGGCCATGCATCATACGGGACTGTCCGAGGGCGAAATCACAAATATCAATCATTTCTTGAACTTCCCCCAGCCCCTCTTGATAAATCTTGCCGCATTCAAGAGTTACAAGAGAGCCAAGAGCTTCTTTATGATCCCGCAGCACATCACCCAAATGGCGAACAAGCTCGCCCCTCGCAGGGGCAGGAAAATCACGCCATGCTTTAAAAGCTTTAACGCTAAGAGCTATTTTAGCTTTTGCGCTCTGAGCTGTGTCTTTTTTAACAGAAGCGATTTTTTCGCCTGTTGCAGGACTATAAACATCTAAATCACCGCCTTGTAATTGATCGGAGGTGAGATATAAAGCGTCAAAAATTTCTTGAACTTCCATGATTTTATTCTTTCTCTTTCATATTTCTAAAGTCTGTTAACGTCTTCGCAGGGGTTAAAGCTTCTGGTGAGGTTTTAATTTCAATGAGGGTTGTTTTTGATGATTTAAGTGCCGCTTCAAAAGCGGAGGCAAATTTTTCTGTTTTTTCAACTTTTATACCCTGCGCTCCGTAAGCTATTGCTAGGGCTGCAAAATCTGGGTTGGTTAAATCTGTTCCTATGGTACGGGAAGGATAGTTTTTTTCTTGGTGCATTCGAATCGTTCCATAAATTCCATTATTAAAGAGCAGAATAATAATCGGTAAATCATGATGCACCGCCGTTGCGAGCTCTTGACCGTTCATCATAAAACAGCCGTCTCCTGCAAAACAAATCACAGGGCGATCAGGGGACGACGCTTTTGCTGCAACCGCTGCGGGCAGCCCATAGCCCATTGCCCCAGATGTGGGGCCGAGCTGGCATTTAAATTTATGGCGCATAAAACGGTGAAGCCAGATGCTATAATTACCCGCTCCATTCGTCATAATCGCATCTGAAGGCATATTTTTTTGCAGGTAGCGATAAACCTCTCCAATGTTCACGTCCCCTACTGTATCTGGAGGCACGCTCCATGCTTCATAATCTGCCCGTGCATTTTCTGTCCAAACGTCCCACGCTCCCAAAGAGAGCCTATCCATGCTGCCAAGAGCTTCTGCAAATTCACCCATTCCTGCATTAACGGCAATATCAGGGCGGTAAAGCGAGCCAAGGGTTTCAGCCGACGCATGAACGGCAATCAGTTTCTGGGTGCCCTGCTCTGAAGATGGAATGTCAAATAAACTATAGCCGCTTGTCATCATTTCGCCCATACGTGAGCCGATAACCAGTACGACATCGGCTTCTTTTATACGGGAAAAAAGCTTTGGATTAATACCTATTCCCACATCACCAACATAATTCTTTAAACTGTTATCAAATAAATCCTGCCTGCGAAATGAGCAGCCTACAGGTAAGTTATTTTTGACGATAAAATCTTCTACCTGCCCAACCGAAATTTCATCCCAGCCCGAACCGCCTAAAATAACAATGGGCTTTTTGGCGGCACGTAAAGTCTGACCGATAGCCTGCATATTTTTTGCGCTTGGTGATGCGCTGATAATATGAGCCGCCTTTACAGCGCATTTATCCGTCAAATCACAAAGCATATCTTCTGGGAGCGCAAGCACAACGGGTCCTTTGCGTCCGCTTTGGGAAATATGAAAAGCTTTCGTTACATATTCCGCCATTCTATCCGCATTTTCAATTTGCGCTACCCATTTAACAATAGGCCCAAACATTTTACGGTAATCAATTTCTTGAAAAGCTTCACGGTCAAATTGATCTCTTGCTACCTGCCCAATGAAAAGAATCATCGGCGTAGAATCTTGCATCGCGGTATGAAGACCAATAGATGCATTGGTCGCCCCCGGCCCCCTTGTGACAAAACAAATTCCCGTCCGTCCCATAAGCTTTGCATGAGCTTCTGCCATATTCGCTGCGCCGCCTTCTTGGCGGCAGGTAATCAGCTCTATATCATCACGGGCATCATAAAGGCTGTCCAGCACCGAAAGATAACTTTCCCCTGGGACGCAAAAAGCATGAGTCGTACCATTGACTTTTAACGCCTCAACTAAAACCGCTGCTGCTGTCTGCTCTTTGCTCATTATTCTGCTTTCAAAATTTTATTCATTTAGATTATATTTGCTTAATACGGACAAATGTCAAGCTATTTTGAACAATTTCTATAGTGATCTGTCGAATTTAGAGGAAAGGATAATATGACTCTCTGTTTTGATAATCCCCTCCATCATTGCAATATGAGTGAGAAGCTGATCCATATGATGGTTGTCTACCGTCCGTACAAGAGCAATAAAATCATAGGTTCCCGCCACCGTAACTAAGCTCTCAACCTCTGACATGCTGCGCATCTTAGCTTCTATCTCTTTGGCTTTTTTAGGGTCACGGGTGATTAAGATATAACAAGAAGACTGGCTGCCCTCAATATCTTGCCTAAGCTTTATAGTGTAAGAATCAATCGCTTTTTTCTCAAGCCGGTTTAGCATTGTATGAATGGTAGAGCGGGCTAAGTTCATCTTGCGCCCAAGTTCCGCTGCGCTTAGGCGGCTATTGACTTTAAGGAGGTTTAGCAGTTGCTTTTCTCGTTCTTGAAGTGTCATATATTGCCTTTTCCGCCCATTTGCATCATTTAATTGAACAATTGATAGCATATAGGAGGAAAAAGGTCAAAAACCATTCATTGTAGAGAATATATAAAAGCAAGACCTATCTAAATTCAAAAGCTTCGAAATGAATTTTATCTTTAGAAGTACCTTCTTTTTTCAAAGCCGATTTTAAACCATCAATCATAGGTTTTGGACCGCAAAGATAATAATCAGGCTGAGTAATATCATAAGCAGCGGTTTCTTTAATGAGGTCAACAGTTGCAAATTCTTTATTATTTGATTCTAGAATTATCAATTTACGGCTTTTATGATCGGAAAATTTAGCTTCAAATTCTTCCAAAAATAAAGCCTGATCACGCTCTTGAACGCAGTAAAATAATGTAATGTTTCTGCTATCATCATCAGCCATCGCACGCATAGCACTTAAAAAAGGCGTTATTCCAACGCCGCCTGCAACCCAAACCTGATGATCACCGCCTGCGTCCATATTAAAACGTCCGTAAGGCCCTTCAATTTTGGCACTTATGCCAGCCTTTAGCTCATCTCGTACTTTACGGGTGAAATCGCCTAAGACCTTGACCGTGAAACGTACGTTATTATCCGAAGGCGCACTTGAAATAGTAAAAGGATGTGGCTCTTCCATGCCTTTTTGATCCAAGGTTAAAAAGCCGAACTGACCAGAGCTAAATTCTATTTTCGCATCTGATGACGGCGCAAGAACGATTTCCGTTGCCCGTGAAAGTTTATTCACCACTTCTAATTTATAGCTAACCGCTTTACGGTTTCGGGCGATTTGACGGTAAAGATACGCAAAAATTCCAATAGCAGCAATAAGAGTTAAAAACATACCCGAAGCCGACTTACCATTAAAAATCTGAGGCGGCGAAAGAAACATATGAAAAGCAACACATGCAAATAAAACGCCCATTAAACGGTGAGGCTTGATCCAAATATGATACGGAATTTTTCTATTGAGGGAAATCACGACCGATAATATCAATAATATCATCGTAATCATACCAACAATGCCGCCCGGTACGCCCGTTGCAGCAGACAGTCCCTCTGCTGGTAGACGCTGCGCTGCATCTAATTTTGGGATTCCAATAAAATGCACCAACATCAACAAAAGAATGTTAACGCCAATAAATTTATGAATTTGATACATTCGGTCAAGCCCGCCAAACGCCGTCTCTAACCACCCTGGGCGTGCGGCAAGAACGATTGCCCAAGCCATTAAAATAAATGCTGATCCGCCAATAAAAGTTGTAATCATCGCCCGCATAGATAAATCATTCCATGACAAGCCAAAATGAAGACCTGCAAATAAAATGATCGTCGCTAAAATATACCCTACGCCTCTAGACATTAGAAATTCCTCACACAGAAAATATATTAATCTTTTAATGCAGCTCTAATCGCTATATTAAGGGAAAAACCTTTTAGATATTCTACTTTTGTTAAAGAGCCATTTCCATCAAGGTCTGCTCTTTTAAAGTCTGACATAATTGCTTTTTTATGTTCAGAAGAAGAAAGCTGCCCATCGCCATTTCTGTCCCAAAATGAATAAACAACTTTTAACGCTGTATTAAACGCACGCGTACGGTTTGTATCTTCTGCAATATTTTGCATTCCAAAGCCCCAATTCATGAACTCTTTTAGAGAAACCAATGAATTTTCATCATAATCCATTGATAAATGAACCAAATCAGCAAAATTAACCATTTGCCCCATATCAAGATAACCTCGTTCTTGGCTGTCGACAGTATCAAATGCGAGTTCAGCTAATTTGCGTCCTTCTGATTTTTGCTGTTTTTGCACAGAAGGTGATTTTTTAGACGTTGTCTTCTTATCACTAGAAAATGCGCCTAATATAAAGGTAGATAATAATATGGTGGATATAATTGCAGTTTTCATAATAACCTCTAATCTAACTATGAGTTTTAAATTTAAAACGTAATAAAATAATGGAACTCACTGTACATGGAAAACTGAAAATGTCCAGATTATTTGCCGATAAAAAGATGAATTTTAGCTTCTATAAATATCTTTTCTATCAATATATCATTA
>JADGEY010000092.1 GCA_016744185.1 Emcibacteraceae bacterium
ACATAGTACCCTGCGCCGCCTGCAATATAGGGCAAATATTTAAAACATTTAAGATTTAGGAATTTTTATTACAGCATTTTGCATAAAAGGCAGAACCTCTATTTGGCAAGAAAGCCTGCTATATTCTGTTCTCTCATCAATGAAATCAAGCAGGTCATTTTCTTCTTCATCCGCAGCACTCAGCGACTTATAAAGTTCAGGGTCTAAAACCACATGACATGTAGCGCAGGCACAAGCACCCCCGCAATCAGCGTCAAGTCCAGGAACATCATTATTTACCGCAAGATCCATTAAACTATCGCCATCTTCCGATGTAACTTCATGTTTATCCCCATTAGGATCAATAAAAGTCAATTTCACCATTTACAAAAACTCCTTCATTGAAGTGGATTTATCAGCCAGTTTTTTCACATCTAAAACCGCCCGAGCATTAATTAATTTTTTACCAGCCATAAATTCACCTGCCGAATTCACTGCATCTACGGCAATGAGGACATTATCTTTTAAATAAAAGACTGCAAATGATCTATTTTCCTGACTGCCGCGCATAATAATTTGATCGTAACCATCAGAAATTCCAGCGATTTGCAGCTTCATATCATATTGATCGGACCAAAACCAAGGAATTTCATCATAAATATTATTTTCACCCATAATTTTTGCCGCTGCCACCTTTGCTTGCCCCTGTGCATTCGGGACGGATTCAAGTCTTAAGCGTTTGTTATAAAGAGGACTTGGATGATTAGTGCAATCACCAATAGCATAAATATTTGCAGCAGATGTCTCACAAAACTCATTCACATAAATCCCATTATCGCAAAAAATCCCCGCTTCAAGAGCAAGTCCGGTTGCAGGCGTGACCCCAATTCCCACAATAATCATATCTGCGCTTAATTCATCACCCTCACTTGTCGTTATTTTAAGAGTTCTTTGACTTTCTTCTATTTTAGAAACCTGCGTCTTTAAAATAATTTTCACCCCTTCTTCTTCGTGAGTTTTATGGTAAAATTCTGACATTTCAGGGGCAACAACTCTGCTTAAAAGACGGTCTCCTCTATGAACCAATGTAACTTCTTTATCCATTTTTCGGCAAATAGCGGCAATCTCTAATCCAATATAGCCGCCCCCAATCACCACTATTTTTTTTACCGCATCAAAATCTTTTTGAATAGCGAGAATATCTGAAATTTTTTGAACGTAATGCACCTGCCTAAGGTCAGAGCCTAAAATATCCAGTTTACGAAGGCTAGAGCCGACTGCAATGATTAAATGGTCAAATGGTACTTTCTCTTTCCCCTCAATCACAACGTATTTTGGCTCTGCATTAATCATCGTAACGCAGCAGCCTAAACGCCGCTCTATATTTTTATTATCATAGAATTTTTCTGGCTTAATATAGAGCCTTTCAATCGTCATACCCCCTTCTAAAAACTTCTTTGATAAAGGAGGACGGTGATAAGGAATATAAGGCTCGTCGCCAATCAGAATAATTTTTCCTGCAAAATTCTTCTGTCTTAATGATTGTACTGCCTGCGCCGCCCCATGCCCTGCGCCAATGATGATAATTATCTCGTCTGCCATTTAAAATCCTAAACTCTATTCTCTAACCATTCTTATAGATCAATTTTAAGAGCCTGTTTAAAAAAATAGCATTCACCTTAACACCCTATTATAATGCTTTAAAGGAGAGAAGAGGTAAATATGAAGAAAACACCGAAATTTACTATTCAAAAAATATTTAAGGTTTCAATATTACTCCTAATATTGCAACCAAGGCTTTCTATTGCAGATGAAAAGTTAGATGAAAGCACCATTTTTGCAGAAATCATCTCTGAAAATCTTTTAGAAGAAATAACAGGTTCTCATTATAGTATAGCCGCAGGGTTTGATTTTAATCATGGCAAATATAATTCAGAGCTTTCTTCTAATGTTTATTACGCCCCCCTTACTTTTAGATATGATGATGGTCCATGGTCTTTTAGCCTATCGACAGGCTATATGAGAATTAGCGCACCCAATAATAGTTTTTTAGGTCCTGACGGAAAACCCTTTTTTGATGATGATGGAGATGATGCAAATTTTCACGAAATTCATGAAGGGTTAGGAGATCTTTATTTCAGCACAACATATTCAATTAATAGCCTTTATGATAACCAGATTTATATCGACTTTACAGGGCGCGTTAAAATCCCTACGGCAGATTCGAGTAAAAACCTTGGGACAGGAAGGCTAGACTTTACAGCTCAAATCGACATTTCAAAAATCTATGGCAAGATAATGCCCTTCGCAGCCGCAGGATATAAAATCCTTGGGAAAACACCCCAACATAATTTGCAAAATAGTTTTTTCTTTTCTTTAGGCGCATCATATTACCTCACCTATGATACCAGCATTGGTATTTCATATGATTATAGGCAAACTGCAACACCAGGTTTTCAAGACCCGAAAGAAATTTACACATATCTTAACATGCAAATAAATAAAGAATGGGACTTTAATCTTTACGGCGTTTTTGGTCTTAATCAAGCCAGCCCAGATACAAGTCTTGGCTTTCGAGTAAGATATAAATTCTAATTCAAATCTCTTTTAAATAGGCGAACTCTTTTAAATAGGCGAACTCTTTTAAATAGACGAACTCTTTTAAATAGGCGAACTCTTTTAAATAGGCGAACTCTTTTAAATAGGCGAACTCTTTTAAATAGGCGAACTCTTTTAAATAGGCGAGCCGGGCGGCATCTTCGCAAGTTCTGCTATTGCCGGCTTATATTCACCTGCCAGAAATTTTGCGACCCTACTCGCTTCATAGCGGTAATGAGAAGCATAAGCTTTATCTTTTACAAGTCTGCGGGATTGTTTTGACATCCATGACATCAGTTCCGATAATTTATAACTGACAAGAGACCTTACCGCTTCTGATGCCTTAGGATTTTGGGCAAGCATCATTAGATGATGAATATAAACATGATTCACACGGCGGTGTACAGCAGACTTAAGCCCCTTGCTTTGATCCGCCTTTACAGTTGCGCTGCTAATTTGGTCAATATAGGCATTCATGGTGATTTGGCTATCATCTCGCACCGAGAATTCATAAATTCGTGCCATACGCTGATTATTAAGAAGGATAGACAGAGCATGACTTGCTCCCGCTTCCGTCATAGCAAGCGCACCAAAGGACTTTCCTGTATGGCGTGGAAAGCTTTCTCTTGTTGCGCCATATTCAAAGGCACGGGGCGGAATAAGAGAAAGAATATGTTCTGGAAGAACGAGAAATTCAGGTTTCAAAGATTCTAAAATAACATTTAAGGCTCTGCGTTGTTCCTCTGCTGGTACGATTTCATAAGGCGTTTTAGAGCTTTCCCCCCGAAGAGCATAAAAATACCTCATACCGCCAATAGCTTTTCCTGCGGCATCTAATTGGTAGCGGTGCATATAATAAAGCGGCACGAGAACTTCTTCTAATCTTGAAAGAGGCTCGCCAAAAGCAATATTATTTTCAGAGAAATTTTTAAGTCCAATCTTGCGGACTTCATAAATGCGTGCCAGCTCTTCTGCACCGCTCGCACCATTATCCCAAAGATGAGAATCCGCATGAATGTTTGAAATCCCACGAGCATCTTGGTCGGTGATGAAGTGCAGCCCACGAGCAGACGCATCCTTTAATATTTTAGCCAGAGCCGCTTTTTCATCCGTGCCTTTTTTAAACTCACTATAGCCATAACGAATAGTAACATTATCCCACTGTCCAATTTTATCATCATAGGCATTTTTAATTTGGATTTTACCCTCAATAATATCAAACTTTGGATGAGGATAGTCCATAACAGATGTGCGTTGATGCTCACTATTTTTATTTCCGCTGGCAATATAATTATGGGCAAGCCCTATTGTATGACCCACTTCATGGGCAGAAAGCTGGCGAATGCGGGCAAGAGCCATCTCTTTTTCTTTTGAAATATCTGGATTCTCTGATGTATAGGGCGCAGTTAAAGCCGAAGCAATCAAGAAATCTTGCCGAACCCGCAGCGAGCCTAAAGAAACATTACCCTTTAATATTTCCCCCGTGCGAGGATCAGAAATACTGTCCCCATAAGACCAGCCCCTTGTTGATCTATGAACCCAGTTAATAACATTATATCTAATATCCATAGGGTCGGCATCATCGGGCAGAATCTTCACCTGAAAAGCATTAATAAAGCCCGCTTTTTTAAAAGATTCATTCCACCATAAAGCGCCCTGCATCAAAGCCGAGCGAATAGGTTCTGGCACGCCGCCGTCAATATAATAGACAATCGGCTGGACAGGCTCGCTCATAGCAGCATCTGGGTTTTTCTTAATCAGGCGGTGGCGGTAGATATAACGCACTTCCATATTATCTTCGATTTTTACCGCATAATCTTTATAGCCGCCCGCAAAAAATCCTGATCCCACATGAAACGCACGGGGTTTATATTTATCGTCAGGAAGTTTGATAAAGGAAAGATGCTGGCGCAGCGTAATAGCGTTATTATTCGCCGCAACAGAGCGTAAATAACGGCTTTTTGCTGTGCCTTTAAAAGTCATTATTGTTTCAAATTCTGTATTTTTCGGAAAAGACTTTGTCCGAGGAGCATAAATTCCGCTACGGCTTTTATCAGCCGAAAAACCTCCATGTCCGTCCGCCTTTAATTTTGCCGCAACCCCATGATGATCTGTAATCAGAAAATCACTCATATCAATAAGCACAGCATGATCTGTAGAAGCCACTATCTTAAAGCCCCAAAGAATCGCCGTTGCAAAAGCATCTTTAACAACCATGCGCTCTTTCTTACTATCGCTGATCGCCCGAAATTTAAGATTTTTTTGATGTAGGAATATTTTTTCCCCTACACGCTGAAATGTAACAAGATGACTCTCGCCCAATTGTTTATTATCAAGCCCAATATCGTTAGAGCCAATGCCCGTTGAAATGCCAACTTGATATAAAAATTCTTGATCGAACCTATCTATTTTAAGGTAGGTTTTCCCTTTTTTCTCATCGCTATAAAATGTGAAAAAACCTTTATTTTCTTTCATGCCAACCGTGATTTTTTCAATCGCCCCTAAATTTTGAGCTGCCTCTGTATTTTCAGCCGTTTGAGCCTGTAAGTTTAGATTAAAAAATGCCGTAAAAATAACCGAGCTTAATAATATTACCTTTTTGAATGACATTTTAGTTTCTTTCTTATTTATGATATTCCCCCTCTTTTAGAATATTTAGGACAGCTTTGATCTAAAAAACTGCCCTAAATTATATATTCTGGATTAACGCCGTGCAAATGGTTTCTTATTTTCACCTTTAAGATCAAGATACCGATCCCGCAGCATTGAACGGCGAGATTTAAGCTCATATTCTATGCCCCGAACAAAGACATGCTCCGTATTCGATGTTACTTCTAAAGGATCACCGTCCCATATCACCACATCAGCGTCCATTCCCACTTTAAGAGATCCATAGGTTTTTGAAATGCCAAAAATCTTTGCAGGATTAACCGTAATCGCTTTCAGTGCGCCCTGATAAGAAAGACCATGCGCCACCGCATTCCCCGCAAACTGCGTTACAAGATATGCCGTATGAGTAGAGCCAACCCCCGTTGCCGTAAGAGAGAACAGTACCCCTGCCCCTTCAAGATAAGCGGCATTTTTAAGGGTTGAGCCAAGCGCATCATGACCGCTTGGCAGATTTGCCATAGCATCGATTACCACTGGGATTTTAGATTTAGCAAGCTCATCCGCTACCATCCAAGCTTCTTCTGCTCCGATAATAATAAGATCAATGCCATATTCTTTTTTAAAATCAATGGCAGAGAGAATATCATTACGCCCAGAAAGCGTGATCGCAATTTTTTTCACGCCCAGAGCCACGGGAATAAGAGCGTCCATATCAGCAGAAGAGAGCATATAATCTCGTCTTCCCTGCCCCTTCATATATCTTGCTCTATTTTTTTGATAATGTTTAACCTGATCCATAATGATACGGATTTTCGCCCAAGAAACATTGCCGTTTCCCCCTGCTCGCAATGATGCAAACATTGGTCCATCTTTAATCCGAAGATCACGCTGCCCATCGAGCGTGATAACCGCACTCGTACCAGAAAAAAGACCGCCCGATAAGCTTGGTGCAGATACCGCACGGGTTAGACCATTGCGCCGATTATCCGCTACAATATTTGAATAGGGGTTAAGCGCATATTTCACCGTAAAAGAAGCCGTCATACCAGACCCCCTCGCCGAAGAATCTCTTGCACTTGAAAGTGACGGTATGCCTGCTTGCCCAAGAGTGCTGACCGATTGCATAAACCCCGGAACAATAACCTTTCCTTTAGCATCAATGATCTTTGCGCCTTTTGGAATTTTTATTCCTTTGCCCAAAGCCGTAATCTTGCCGTCCTTGATAATAATCACGCCATCTTTAAATGTGCCTTTTTTAGACATAGTCATAACCTTGCCGCCTTTAATAGCGACCGTCTGCGCAAAAGCAAAAGATGACATAAGTGAAACCGCTGAAAGGGCAATTAATGTTTTGTTGAAAATTCTCATCTGTGAGCTCCTTTCTTAATCAAGCCATGTTCGAAATCTGACTGGGAATAAGTATCTTCATTCCCCTTTTCATATAAGACAGCTCCATCAATAAAAACATATTCTGTGACAGCATAAACGCTAAAAGGATTAGAAGACCAAATCACCACATCTGCATTTTTACCGACTTCTAAAGAGCCGATTTGATCTTCAAGACCAAGAGATTTTGCAGCATTTAAAGTAACCCAGCGAAAGGCTTCTGCTTTGGTAAAATTAATGCCTGCTTTTTTACCGTCCGCCCATGCCTTAGCAGCTTCTTGGTTTAAACGCTGAATACCCTTTGCATCATCTGAATGAACAATAGCGCAGGCACCCGCATTGGCAACCATGGCAACATTTTCATCAATGCCGTCAAAGCTTTCTAATTTAAAGCCCCACCAATCTGCCCACATCGCAGCGCAAATATTTTCTTTTTGTAAGTAATCTGCAATTTTATAGCCTTCAACCACATGCTGAAAAGACCCGATTTTATAGTTAAATTCATGAGAGAGATTAATCATCGTCACAATTTCATCAGCGCGGTAACAATGGTTGTGAATGCGAATTTCACCGTCCAAAACGCCTTTTAAAGTATCAAGGCGTAAATCTTGTTTCGGTGCTGATACATCTTTTCCCGCTTTATAATCTTTTTTATATTTGTCCCATTTCTCTTTATAGCCTCTCGCCGCTATCCAAGATTTACGGTAACCTGCCATATTTCCCATACGGGTAGAAGGGCCGCCTTTTTTACCATAAACCCGTTTTGGATTTTCGCCGCACGCCATTTTAAGCCCATAAGGAGCATTCGGAAATTTCATTGCCTCTGCCGTTCGTGCTGGCACATTTTTAAGAACCACACTACGTCCGCCAAATAAATTCGCCGAGCCGGGTAAAATTTGCAAAGTTGTCACGCCGCCTAAAAGAGCCCGTGAAAATCCTGCATCTTGCGGCCATACTGAATGTTCTGCCCATACATAAGCCGTATCAGGACGTACAGCTTCATTACCATCAGAAAGAGATGATCCCCCAGGGGACGCATAGACCCCAAGATGGGAATGAACGTCAATAATACCGGGGGTGACCCATTTTCCTTTTGCATCAATAACATCTGCGCCTTTTGGCACTTTAACATCTTTACCAATAGCAGTAACTTTACCGCCGTCCATAATAACCGTTCCGCCGAGGATTTCAGCACCCGTCCCCGTATAAATATTAGCATTTATAATCGCCGTTAAATGGGACGGTAATGCTTGATACGTACTTGGATACGGATTTTTATTAATTTCAACATAGGCGGCTTGTTTTTTTTTGCTCTTCTTTTTTCTTGCAGCATCAGCGGGGGCAGAAGATAATAAATATGCCATAGCTGTGAAGCCGAAAAGAATAAGAGAAAATTTCGATATAGTCATGAATATTCCCAAATTTTAAAAAGTTATTGTTATTTCCCTAAGTTCTAAAAGATCCCTACAACCTCTCATATTACAGGTTAACAGAGAATAATAAGCTTGAAAATAAAAAAGACTAAAAACAAATAAAGCACCTTAAATACTCAGGGCAGAATCATTAATTGTTAACGTTTCTTTAGGTTAAGGTGACGATTTTAGTATCTTCTTTTCTTAA
>JADGEY010000093.1 GCA_016744185.1 Emcibacteraceae bacterium
TTTAGTCATTATAATGTCTCCAAATTTACGTTTGAATACACCTTAACAGACTGTCCAGTTTTTTAGGACCACCTCAGTTGATAGAATGACAGTTTTAAAACACCCTATTGGACCAATATTAGACATTATAATTGATGAGAATTCATTAAGTGCTGTATGTAAAAAATGGAAGAAACGAAATGGTTGGGCAAAATTGTTTTTACAAAATTCTTTAGATATCTATAGGGATGTTTATATCGATAAAATAGGCTGAAATAGGAATTTAAAGGAATACTAATATGAAATTAGGAAAATATTTTAATTTAGAAGAATTTACAAATAGTCACTTTGCAAAAAGGTTGAGTATCGTAAATAGACCTGATTTTGAATCTTTTCAGAATTTAAAATCTTTAGTGAAAAATATTCTTGACCCTGTTCGGGAACATTTTCAAAAGCCTCTTATTATCTCGAGTGGCTATAGATCATTACAGTTAAACCGTCTGATCGGGTCATTAGATAAGTCACAACATGTAAAAGGGCAGGCGGCAGATTTTCACATTTCGGGTATAGGGCATTATGAGGTTATTGATTGGATTCAAAATCATTTAGAGTTTGATCAGCTTATTTTAGAGTTTCATGAACAATTTAAGCCTGAAAGTGGCTGGATCCATATTTCCTATGTGAAAAAAAAGGAGGGGGATAAAAAAAATCGTCAAGAGGCATTTATGTTTGATGGCAAGAAGTATAGTGATTTGATAATTTAATTCATAATTTTAAGCGTTTAAATAATATTATTTAGCTTAAAGAAAGGACGAGAATGGGACTTTTATCCAGTATTTTTGGTGAACCTGCAACAGACGCAGTGACAGCAATAGGAAATGTTTTTGATCAGCTTTTTACAAGCGATGAAGAAAGAGAACAGGCAAGACAGATCATGGAAAAAATCCGTCAAAAACCAATGATTCTTCAAACGGAAATCAATAAAATTGAAGCGGCACACCGAAGTATTTTTGTTGCAGGCTGGCGGCCTTTTATTGGCTGGGTTTGTGGAATTGGTTTTTTATGGGCTTTTTTGCTTCACCCTCTTTTTGAATGGGGGCTTGTTTTATCAGGGTTAGATTTTTCTGCGCCAAGAATTATTACAGATAATATGATGGAACTTGTATTTGCATTGCTTGGGCTAGGAACGCTGAGAACCGCTGAAAAAATAACGGGCAGGGCAAAATAAAACAGGGGGTAGCATAAATGTTAAGATTGATTTTTTATTTTCCTCTAATATTCTAAAATATCCAATAGCTGCCTTAGTTGCGCCCCCTTCTTGTTCGTGTGCTTGGTATCATGCCACCTGTTTATTTGAAAATGCGTTAACTTTGCAAAATATACTTGCTAATCTTTGCTTAATCAGAGATTGTTTAATAAATTTATTTATCTTTAAAGGGGAGTGTTATGAAAAAACTATTAATTGGAATTGTATTTATTATTCTGCTTGTCGCTGGTTTGGGGACATATTTTATTATGAATTCTGGATCATTGCTTAAGGAGGCAGTTAATAAATATGCACCTGAAATGACACAGGCTACGGTTACTTTAGAGGAAGTTAAAATCTCTCTAACTTCGGGGGCGGCGTTGATGAAAGGGCTTAATGTTGGCAACCCCAAAGGGTTTTCTAATAAACATAGCATGAAGATAGCAGCCGTAAATATTAAAATAAGCTTAAGAGAATTATTTAATGATTTGATGTATATTGATGAAATTACCATTAGAAATATTGACTTAAATCTTGAAATTGGCAAGTCAGGCAATAATTTTAAAACCATTCAAGAAAATATTACATCTTATTTGAAATCTAAAGGTATTGATATGGATAATGAAAGTGAAGGCGAGATAAAATTCATTGTTAAGAAAATCAATATTATTGGAACAAAGGTGCAGGCACAAAGTGATATGGTTAAGAACAAAATATCACTCACTCTTCCTGATATGACATTAAGTAATATTGGGACAGCAAAAAACGGTGCAACGGGCGGTGAAATTGCGCAAGAGATTTTTGCAGTGATTAATCAATCTCTTGCTAAAAATGTAACAGCTAATTTGTTAAAAGATAAAGCCAAAAAGGCATTAAATAATGCAAAAAAGGATTTACTTAAAAAGGCAAAGGGTCTTTTTAAGTAAATAGCTCTTTTTTAATTAAATAAAGCATCTATATCATCTTGGCTTGTTGTTTCCCCCTCTGCGTTTTTAGGGGTCTGAATATCGCCAACGGGCTTGGTGCTTTTTACTAATTTTGGTTTTTCAGGGGCTGATGAAGTATTTTCGCTAGGAGTAGGGTCAGCAGGAGCGGCAACAGCAGGAGCATCAAACATTGCATCAATGTTGTCTTGCTTTGCAGCTTCCTCAGTTTTAGGAGCTTCCCCAACTTTAGGGGCTTCTGCTTTAACGTCCGGCTCTTTTGCTGCTACAGGAACAGGTGATTCATCTTCAGCTACTGGTGCATTTTTTTCTTCAGGAATTGTTTGAGAATCGCTAACAGGATTTCCAGATAGGATAGAATCAATTTCTGATTGTTCAATAGCTTCGCCAGCAAGGGCAGGGCCATTTAGTAAATCTTTTTCATCAATTTCACCGTTATTTGTTTCCTTTTCAACCGAGCTTTCTTCAATGCCCATAATATTAATAAGAGAATCGATTCGGCTTTCAACTTGCTGAAGCGTGCGAACAACCTTGCTAATGCGCTGTCCTGTTATGTCTTGAAATGAACAGGCTTCAAAGATTTTCATCACCGCATCATTAACGCAAGCTTGATATGCTTCTGTATCATCGGGGTCTGCGCCCATAATATCTTCAGCCGCTGTCATAATTGTGTTTGTAGCTTCTTCCGTTTCAATCACAATTGCTTCAAGTTCTTGTCCTGCTTTTGGTATCTCAACGTCAGAATCTTCACTGTTTGCTGATAGTGATGCAATTTCGTCACGTGCTTCATTAATATAATCGGCAAGCGATTGGCATTCACGGTAAACTGTTAAATCAATCGATGACATGTAGCTTTCTAATGACCGCATCAAAACTTCCGTAAGTGCGGCGACATCGGGAAGCGATACAGGGGGGTGATTGCCCGAACGAAGCCGGTCTACAAGCGGGCTTAAATGGTCAGGTAAGAAACTGGGCTTCATTAAAAATCACCTAGAACAGATGTAAGTTTAGTTTTAAGGGTTGCAGCATTAAAAGGTTTGACGATATAATTATTAACCCCCGCTTTTTTAGCCGCGATAACATTATCTGTTTTTGATTCTGCTGTAATCATAATGAAAGGAATAGCTTTTAACATAGCATCAGCACGGACTTCTTTTAAAAGCTCATAGCCTGTCATAGGCTCCATATTCCAATCGGAAATGATGAGGTCATAAGTTTTCCCTCGTAGTTTATTGAGGGCATCAGAGCCATCCATTGCATCATCAACGTTATTAAAACCTATTTGTTTTAAAAGGTTACGAATAATTCGTAACATTGTTTTATAATCATCAATGATTAAAATAGGCATTTCAAGATCTACGGCCATTTTATTCCTGCTCTTTACTTTTTAAGTTGGTTAATTAAAATATAAATGCGACTTTTAGGTCTACAAGAATTAAAATACCCCCATCTCTTAAAAAAAGGGTTAATGAGGCTGTTTTTTTTGATTGTTTTATTGCGAGGGCGTTATTTTTTGTTATAAATAGGCTGAAAGCAAAGAAAGTTACATGTAAAAAAGTTATATGTAAAATTTATGAAAATGAAAATTTATGAAAATATTTCGGCATTATAGTAATATTCCTGACCAGAATAGAGGGTCGGTGGCTGTTCTAGGCAATTTTGATGGCTTCCATAAAGGACATCAAGTTGTAATTGGCACGGCAGGGCGCATTGCAAATGAAATGAAGGCTAGTCTTTCTGTTGTTTGTTTTGAGCCACATCCGCGGTTATTTTTTGATCCGTTGCAGCCAGAATTTCGTCTGACATCCTTTCGGACAAAGGCACATTTGTTAGAGGGTTTTGGTGTTGACCAGTTTTTTGCTTTGGCGTTTGATGCTCATCTTAGCCAGATGGAGCCGCAGGATTTTATCCTTGATATTCTCTTAAAAAAAATTGGTGCGATACATATTGTGGTAGGGTATGATTATGCTTTTGGCGCAAAAAGACGGGGGGACGTTAAGCTTCTAGGCTGGCTTAGCAAGATGGAACAATTTGGTCTAACTATAGTGGATAAAGTTATGGAAGATGATCATATTTATTCTTCTACCAATATAAGAGATACCATATGGAAAGGCGACGTTCGAAGAACAGCAAGCCAGCTTGGTCATTGGTGGCACGTGGAAGGGCATGTTAAAAAGGGTAATCAAAGAGGGCGCACCATTGGCTTTCCAACGGCAAATCTTTCTATAGAGGGTTATATTAAGCCAAAGCTTGGCGTTTATGCCGTGCGTGTTGAAATTCTTTCAGGCGCGCATAAAGGATCATATGAAGGGGTTGCAAATATTGGCAAACGTCCAACATTTGAGGGTACAGAGATATTATTAGAAGTTCATATTTTTAATTTTGATGGGGATATTTATGAGCAGTCTGTTCAAACGGAATTTGTTGATTTTATTCGGGCAGAGAGAAAATTTGACGGGCTAGAGTCTTTAAAGGCTCAAATTTTACTTGATAGTGAAACGGCAAAAGAAATTTTAAAAGACCCTAACAATAGGTCAGATGTGCTTCCAAGACCTTCTTATAAAACTCATTTATAAAATCAGGTATTTTAAGGCTCTTCTCTAGTCATTTTTCCTTGTTTTAAGCAGGTTTACTTGCTAAAAGATTTCTTTCATTATAAATAGAAAATTTTAAGTAAAGCCATGACAAAAGACTATAAAGACACGCTTTTCCTCCCTAAAACAGATTTTCCGATGAAGGGAAATCTTCCGAACCGTGAGCATAAATGGCTGGAGCGATGGGAAAATATTGCTATTTACTCTAAGATTCGTGAAAAATCAGTCTTGGAAGGACGGGAAAAATTTATCCTTCATGATGGACCGCCTTATGCTAATGGTAATATCCATATGGGGCATGCGATGAATAAAGTTCTTAAAGATATTATTGTACGCTCGGAACAAATGAACGGTAAAGATGCGCCTTACGTTCCTGGGTGGGACTGTCATGGCTTACCGATTGAATGGATGGTTGAAAAACAGTTCCAAAAGAAGAAAATTAAAAAAGACGATGTAGACCCGATTGAATTTCGTGGGGCGTGCCGTGATTTTGCAACAAAATGGATAGAGGTTCAAAAAACCAGTTTTAAACGTCTAGGTATTTTTGGCGATTGGGAAAACCCCTATCTGACTATGGATTTTAAAAGCGAAGCTCAAATTGTACGTGAGCTGCAAAAATTCTTGATGAATGGTGGGCTTTACCGTGGCTCAAAAGCGATTATGTGGTCAGTGATTGAAAAAACCGCTCTTGCCGAGGCTGAAATTGAATATAAAGATCATACGTCCCATATGATTGATGTGGGCTTTAAAGTTATCTCTTCTAAAATGGACGTTCTTGTCGGGTCGCAAATTGTCATTTGGACAACAACCCCTTGGACGATTCCAGCCAATAGAGCTGTAGCATACGGTGAAGAAATTGATTATCTGGTTTTTGAAGTTAAAGCGGTAGCAGAAGGATCAAGGGCGGCTATTGGCTCAAAAATATCCACCTCGGCGATTTTAAAAGATGCATTTTTACTCCGTGCGGGCATTACGGAAATTACTGAACTTGCTCATTTTAAGGGCGCAGAGATGGAAGGCACAATCTGCCATCATCCTTTCCATGGTAAAGGATATGAATTTGATATTCCCGTTATCGAAGGATTCCACGTGACCACTGATGCGGGTACAGGCTACGTGCATATTGCGCCGTCACATGGACAAGAAGATTTCGAAGTTGGTAAAAAATTCGGACTAGAAGTCCCTTTCACTGTTGATGAAGGCGGGCTTTATACTCCTGCTGTTCCTATTTTTGAGGGCGAGCATGTTTATAAAGTGCATGATCATGTATGTGAAGAATTAGAGGCGGCGAGTTCTCTTCTTGCTCGTGACATGATTGTTCATTCTTACCCTCATAGCTGGCGTTCAAAAGCTCCGCTAATTTACCGTAATGTACCCCAGTGGTTCATTTCGATGGAGAAAAATGGGCTTCGGGATAAAGCGATGGACGAAGTGGAAACCGTGCGCTGGATTCCAGAAATTTCTAAGAACCGTATGATTTCAATGGTGGACGGCCGCCCTGATTGGCTCTTGTCTCGGCAGCGGGCTTGGGGCGTGCCGATTACGGTTTTTGTCCATAAAGAAACGGGCGATCTTTTAAAAGATGAAGCGGTGAATGAGCGCATTGCAGCGGCGGTGGAAAAAGAAGGCGCAGACGCTTGGTATGTAAAAGATGCGCAGGAATTTTTAGGCTCTGATTATAAAGCTGATGATTATGAACAAGTGCCAGATATTTTGGACGTATGGTTTGATTCAGGCTCTACCCATGCTTTTGTGGTCGAGGCAAGAAAAGAGCTTCATAGAGGATCAGGAAAACGCACCGCCGATCTTTATTTAGAAGGCACAGATCAGCATCGGGGCTGGTTTCAATCATCGCTGCTTGAATCATGCGGTACAAGAGGGCGTGCGCCTTATGATACGGTTTTAACCCATGGCTTTACCCTTGATAAAAATGGTAAAAAAATGTCAAAATCGGATAAGAATGGCGTTGATCCTCTTAAAATCGTCGATCAATATGGCGCAGATATTTTGCGTCTTTGGGTCACCTCTATTGATTATACGAATGAACATAGAATCGGTGATGCGATTATTAAAAACCAAGCCGATGCCTACCGTAAGATCAGAAATACTATGAGATTCTTAATTGGAAATCTTGATGGTTTTGAGGGTAGTGAAATACTGCCCGTGTCTGAAATGCCAGAACTTGAAAGATGGGTTTTAAACCGCCTGACCGAAGTTGATACAGAAATAAAAGCGGCAAGCGCAGATTATAATTTTACCCGTGTGGCAACAGCTTTATTTAATTTCTGTTCTAATGATTTATCGTCGTTCTTTTTTGATATTCGTAAAGATTGTCTCTATTGCGATGATAAAATGTCAAAGCGCAGAAGAGCTGCTCGCACCGTCATGGATATTATTTTCCGTGCGGTAACAAAATGGTACGCTCCGATTCTTGTTTTTACAGCAGAAGAAATTTGGCAAAGCCGTTATGGTAGTGAAGAGGGTTCGGTTCATTTGCAAGATATGGAAAATATTCAGGAAAGCTGGAAAGATGAAGCTCTTGCAGCAAAATGGGATAAAATTCGCTCTGTCCGTAAAGTGGTGACGGGCGCATTAGAGCTAGACCGCCGTGAAAAACGCATTGGATCATCTTTGCAAGCGGCAGCGACAGTTTACATTGCTGACGAGAGTTATGTGAAAGCGGTTAAAGGCACCGATCTTGCTGAAATCTCAATCACATCGGGCATTTCGATTGTTCAGGGCGCAGCTCCTGAAGGCTCTTTTACGCATGAAGATGTGACGGATATTGCAGTGGTAACAGAGCTTGCAGAAGGCAAAAAATGTGAACGCTGCTGGCAAATCCTGCCTGAAGTCGGGCAAAATGCAGATCATGAAGATATTTGTGAACGCTGCGTAGAAGCGGTATCATAAATGATGAAAAACACGGTCTTTATCACAGGTTTAATTATTGCAGCGACGAGCTTTGGACTTGACCGCTGGAGCAAATATTGGGTCGAATTTATTTTTAACCTTGGTGATAAAGGCGTGGTTAAAGTCATGCCATTTCTGAATTTTGTGCTTCATAAAAATACGGGGGTCAGTTTTAGTTTTTTTAATTCTGGCGGTGAAACGGGGCGGTGGATTTTAGTTGCTCTGACCTGCTTGATTACTTTGGGTTTGACAATATGGCTTAAAAGAACAAATTCCCGCCTTTTAATGGTCGGTATTGGACTGGTTATTGGCGGCGCGGTTGGTAATATTTATGATCGTGCCACTGTGGGTGCCGTGACGGATTTTATTCAATTTTATTGGGGGGATTGGTCATTTGC
>JADGEY010000094.1 GCA_016744185.1 Emcibacteraceae bacterium
AAGCTTTTGGAGCTTTGTAAAAAGAAGGCTCGCCCAGTTTAAGGGGCTTGCTGAGCAGGTCTTTTATTTGCACTTAAAAAAGTAAGTTTAGGCTTAATAACCGCAAAGCAAATTTATATGCTATACTTCTTAAAGAATTAAGAAAAAAATCTCTCTAAGGCTCTTCAGACCCTAAGAAATTTATTAAAATGCTAAATTCTATTTAGTTTTGCGCCTCTATCCAATCATTCATAACATCTTCTAAGACTTCAATCGGCAGCGAGCCATGGGCTATAATCGCATCATGGAATTTGCGAAGGTTAAATTTTATGCCTAATGTTTTTTCCGCTTTTTTACGAATTTCACGGATTTTAAGCTCGCCGATTTTATAGGAAAGCGCCTGAGCAGGCCATGTAATATAGCGGTCAATCTCTGCTTCTATTTCACCCATGGTAAGAGCGGTATTTTCTGCCATGAACTTAACCGCTTTAGAGCGGCTCCAGCCGAAAGCGTGCATTCCTGTATCAACCACAAGGCGGCATGCCCGCCATGCCTCATAAGTAAGCCGTCCAAAATCGCTGTAAGGATCACTATATAGACCCATGTCTTTGCCCATACGTTCAGAATAAAGACCCCAGCCTTCCGTAAAGGCACTATGGGATAATGTGCGCCTAAATTTTGGAATATCTTGCTCCATTGCAATTGCGCTTTGTAAATGATGCCCTGGAACGCCTTCATGTAATGTCAGGGCTTCTAAGCTGTAAAGAGGCTGAGCCTTTAAATTTGCCGTGCCTAAAAAATAGGTGCCCGAAGTTGTCCCGTCCCCCGATGCTGGCATGTAAAATGCCCCTCTCGTTCCCGCTTTAATGCTGTAAGTATTTCTTGGTAAAAGGCTGAAATATTGAGGGAGCAAACCTTCAATTGTTTTGCTGATCAGAGCTGCCCTCCCTAATAGTTCTTCTGCGGAGGCTGCATAAAATTTTGGCTCATTTCTTAAATAATTAAGGAAATCTTTAAAGCTGCCCTTAAATTTTACCTTTTTAATAATCTGCATCATCTCTATGCGAATGCGGGCAACTTCAAAAAGCCCTATATTATGGATTTGCTTTGCAGAAAGATCGGTAGTGGTGAAATATTCAATCTGAGATTTATAATATTCCGCACCGCCCTTCACGCTCGAAATTCCAACTTCTTTGCGGCAATGGCTCATATATTCTTCTGTAAAGAACTTATAAAAAGCTTTATATTCTGGAATGATCTGTTCTTTAACAATTTTTAATCCTGCGGCTCTAAATTCTTTTTGTTCCGCTAGTGGAATATTCTTAGGATAGGCTGTAAAAGGCTTAAATAGGCTGCTTTTTTTCGCATCTTTAACAATATAAGGGCTGATTGTTTTCTCATATCCCTGCATTGATTTACAATAATGGGTATAGCCGCCTGAAATAGCCTTTCTTAAAATTGAAATATGTTCCTGATTATAACGCCGAAAATCTGCAAGGCTGATTAGATAATTTCGGTAATCTTTCACCGTTAAAAAAGACATATTAGCAGGCGCATCACCAAAATAACTATGGTAGCCAAAAAGCTTTGTAATGGGGAAATAACGCCCTATTTGCTGATATGATTTTGCTTCTGTTTCCCGCTCGAACTTAAAAATGCGGTAGCTGATTAAATCTTTAGCTGAAAGCGTCTTTACATCAATATGGGATAGTCTTTTCAAGATGCTCTGATTATAATTCTTGCGGCGGCTGCGGGCTTTTTTATTAAATTCAGGTAATCTACCGTTCATTCGAAAGCCATCAGGGTCTGTGCGAAAGAAAACTCTTTCCTTTTCCGCCTGCGCCCATTGATCGTCTAAAATCTTTTGAAAATTATCTGCGTCCGCAAAAGCGTTCCCCTGAAACGCTGCGATTAGGAGGAGAGGTAAGAGTATTTTTATCATTTTAAATCCCATTGGTTATTTAAATCTACCAGTATCTTCAAAATGAAATTTAACAAACGCTTTTGCCTACGTCAATGCTCTTAAATTATAGGGTTACTTAAGAGGAAGAGAAAATTCTACGAT
The DNA here is from genome assembly GCA_016744185.1 of Emcibacteraceae bacterium. Lineage (GTDB taxonomy): Bacteria > Pseudomonadota > Alphaproteobacteria > Sphingomonadales > Emcibacteraceae > Pseudemcibacter. The sequence continues at coordinate 2,045 of JADGEY010000094.1, forward strand.
GCATTGCCCCGTACCGCTAGAAGGGAAATAATCACAAAGAACCTCTCCCTTCCCCTGATAATCTTTCCAGCCCAAAAGCCCAAGAACCATACCCGTATCCGCCATCGCCGCTTCACCGCAGCATAATTTTGCATAGAGGGGCAGCATTTCAATAAATTCTTGCATCAAGCCTTGCTGCCACATTTGCAGCACTCGTAAATCTACTTGGCGGTAAAATTCATCTGTAATATTATTCAAATATCCTTGAGAAATAGCGTTCGGCGCAAAAGCATGGCTTAACGAGCCAGAGGCTAAGAAGGCGACTTTACGGTCTGATTTTTCAATAGCTTTTAAAAGAGATTTACCAAAATTTGCATTTTCTTCGGGTGTGGAAAATTGGTTTGCAGCAAGGGATAAGACCTTTGCGCCAAATTTATTCGCATGGCGCATGGGAATAAGCGTGCCATATTCGGCGTGCAGCCCCTCTAAATCATGGCAGATCGCTCTGATGCCATCTTCATTCGCTTGGGCAGCAATCAGATGCCCTAATTCTGGATCACCTTTATAATCATATTCCATATCATGGAGCATATGCGGCAGCTCATTGCTGGCAAATACTCCCTTGATCTCTTTTCTGCCGCTAATATGAAAGCCCTGATTAACCAGCCAGTGGGTATCGCAGATAACAAAAGTATCAACGCTCCGCTCCTGCGCTCTGCGTCCAATTTCATTTAATCCTGCAATTGCAAAATCCCGAATCCCTTCTAATCCTTCGACCTTTTCAGACATCCAGATTGAAGGAACATGGGTAATCTTTGCAGCCATGACCAGTTCACCCATAATTCTCTCCTTTATTACATTCTATCTTTAACTATAGCCTATTTTCCAAGTTTTGGAATATTATGCACTCCAAGGGCAACGCAGATATTTTTTGTTTCCATGTAAAATTCGAAACTATAATCTCCGCCGTCCCGTCCAATACCTGAATTTTTCACGCCGCCAAAGGGGGCTTGTAAATTACGGTTGTTTTCTGAATTAACCCAGACCATTCCCGCCTCAAACCCCAGAGCCATTCTATGCCCTCGTCCCAGATCATTTGTCCAGACATAAGCGGCAAGACCATACTCGGTATCATTAGCAATTTTTAAAGCATCTTCCTCATCTGTAAAAGACATAACGGTAAGGACAGGCCCAAAAATCTCTCCCCGTGCGATGCGCATATCATTATCCGCATTTATAAAAAGCGTCGGCTGAATAAAATTACCTTTGCTCAACATCTCATCGCCTGTTTTTGCAGAAGGTTTCTCACCTCCCACCGCAACGACCGCACCGTCTTCTTTGGCAAATTCAACAAATTCTAAAACTTTTTGCAGATGGCGGTCATGGATTAAGGGCCCGACTTCTGTTGCAGGATCAAGCGGATGACCATATTTAATTTTAGCCACTCTGCTTTTAAGAGCCTCAATAAATTTATCCTGAATGCCCTCTTGAATAATAAGTCTGCTGCTTGACGTGCAGCGTTCCCCATTGAGGGAATAGATCATGAAAATTACAGCATCTAACGCACGGTCAAAATCTGCATCATCAAAAACCACCACAGGGTTTTTACCGCCCAGTTCAAAATGAACTCTTTTTAAAGTGTCCGCCCCTTGGCGCATGATATGAGAGCCTGTTGATGTCTCCCCAACAAAAGCGATGGCTTTAATATGTTCATGTTCCGTAAGAGCCTTGCCCGCCGTCTCTCCCAGTCCATGAACAAGATTCCATACCCCCGCAGGAATGCCAGCCTCGCTTGCTATTTCTGCCAAAAGCTGCGCCGTCATGGGCGACCATTCCGCAGGCTTATGAACAATAGGACAGCCCGCCGCAAGAGCAGGAGCAATCTTCCAAGTCGATAACATGAAAGGCGTATTCCACGGCGTGATAACCCCGATGGGCCCAATCGCTTTACGAACGGTAAAATTCATATGATCCTGCGCAGGAAGCGACTGCCCATTATGAGATTCCAAAGCACGGTCGGCGTAAAATTTAAAATTCGCTGCGCCCCGAATAGCGGCTTTCGCCATAAATTTGATCGGCTGCCCCGTATCGGCGGATTCCACGATTGCAATTTCTTCTGCGCGCTCGGTAATAAGATCAGTAAATTTATGAAGGATTTTTTGACGCTCCGCTGGGGGGCAAGAACTCCACATAGGATAGGCAGCCCATGCCGCCTGACAAGCTGCATCGATATCAGCTTCATTTCCCGATGCGGCCCTTCCGATAAGGCTATTATCAAAGGGGCTATGATTTTCAAATGTCTCGCCGCTTCTGCCCATATCTTCTTTGCCATTAATATGATGCGGAAGAATGTCATTTTTATAACGGGCTAAGAATTTTTCAGCCTTTGCAAGATTCTGCTTTAATTCTTTACTCATGATCCTAGCTCTCTTTATTCTTTAAATAATCGTGAATGTTATTCTTTTTGAAATTAAGCCGCATGTCTATTTCTTGAATTTCAAATGAAATCGCCAGCGGTCTTTTGCCAAAGACCGGCTGTAAATGATCGCAGATTGCCGCCATAACAGCGTCGCCTGCTTCCTTACGCACCTCAATTGGCCGTCCTTCTCTAATGCGAGAGACAACATGAACAAATGAATTTTGAGCGTCTCCATCCGCAATAATATAATGATCTCTTTTCGATGCCCGAACCCTTATGCCGCCAAGAGGGAAAACCCCTGTTTTAAGCGCCGCCGTATGAACCGCTTTTAAAAGCCCGTCCAGATCCATCTCTTCTTCAATATTTGCTGAATATTCAACAATAAAATGCGGCATATCTTGCTCCTCATCATGCTAGCTCTTGCTAAAATATTAAATTATATGAATAATAAAATCGTTGACAATGCTATTTTAAATAATATATAACATGTTATGTAAAGAAATCTAAATTGTCAAGCATGTTTTTATAAATGAGGAAAAAATGACTTTTAATTTAAGCAATCTCAAAGGCTCTATCCCCCCGATTATCACACCTTTTAAAAAAAATGGTGATGTGGATTATGAAACATATGCACAGCTTGTTGAGTTCCAAGTCAAAAATGGATCGCACGGCGTTCTGATTAATGGAACAACGTCCGAGCCTTCTACTTTAACCACAGCAGAGAGAAACAAGCTTGTCGATATTGCTGTCAAAACAGTAGCAGGACGCATTCCCGTAGTCGCCGCCACAGGATCACAGTCTTTATGGGAAAGCAAGGAGCTAACCCAGCATGCGGTTGATGCCGGCGCAGATTGCTTGCTTATCGTCACGCCTTATTATATTAAGCCGCCCCAGCGAGGGCTTGTTCAATATTACCTTGATCTTACCAAAGATATCACCACCCCTTGGATGATTTATCATATTCCAGGGCGCACTGTGATTAATGTAACGCTTGAAACTTTAAAAGAAATTAAAGAAAAATCTCCGTCTTTTGTCGGTATGAAACATGCTGTTAATGATCTGGGCTTTGTCACGGAATGTTTGGCAGAATTTGGACCAGAGTTTAAAATATTTGTCGGACTGGAAGAGCTTAGCTTTCCGATGATGGCAATCGGCGCATGCGGGCTTATGAACGCTGTAGGAAACCTTCGCCCGAAAGTGCTGTCCGATATGTGCGAGGCTGTGTTTGAAAATGATATGGTCAAAGCCTGCGCCTATCATGATTCACTGCTGGAAGTAAACCAGTCGGTATTTTATGAGACCAACCCAATCCCGATGAAATATATGATGAAACATATGGGACTTCTAAAAGAAAACCATCACCGTCTGCCTATGGTTAGTGCAGGGGCTGAACTTGAAAAACGGCTTGATGCTGTGCTTCTTCGTGCAAAAATGATCTAAGGAAAAAAAATGAAATTTGTATCTTTTGAATTTAAAGGAACTGAGAATTACGGTATTCTAACAGAAGAAGGCATTATAAACCTTAGCCCAATATTTAATCATAAATATAGTAAGATGAAAGACATTTTAGAAGCACAGGCCTTTCCTGAATTAATTAAGGCTGCTAAAATAATGAGTCCTGATTTACAGATGGCAGATATTACCATGCTCTGCCCTGTAACAAATCCTGAAAAAATTATTTGTGTCGGCGTGAATTACAATAACCGTAATGCGGAATATAAAGATAATTCAAACGACCCTAAATTCCCCAGTATTTTCATGAGAACGCCGGGGTCTTTTACAGGACATGACACAAATCTCGTGCGCCCGCCTGAAAGCCCTCAGCTTGATTATGAAGGCGAAATTACTCTGATTATCGGTAAAGCAGGACGGCGCATTAAAGAAGAAGATGCCCTAGACCATATCGCTGGGCTGACCATCATGAATGAGGGAACTATTCGGGACTGGGTGCGCCATGCAAAATTTAATGTCACCCAAGGTAAAAATTTCTGTAACACAGGTAGTTTTGGTCCGCATATCTCAAGTATGGATGAATTTGGTGAGCTAACCGATATGCGCATTCAGACCAGAGTAAACGGCGAGCTGCGCCAAAATGATACCACCGCCAGCATGATGTTTCCGATCCGCTACCTGATTAGTTATATTTCCACTTTTTGCGAGCTTAAAGCAGGCGACGTAATCGCAACAGGAACGCCTGTAGGCGCAGGCGCAAGGTTTGATCCGCCCAAATATCTTGTCCCTGGTGACATTGTAGAAGTCACCGCCGAAGGCATCGGTACGCTGCGCAATGGTATTGAAGATGAGGTAATTTAATCTGGGGTTACGCAGTAATCCAGCTTAGCCAAGTTCGCTTTTTACTTGCAAAATATTTACAAACCTAGAGACGGGTCATCATTGTTTAACTGCATTTTTTTCAATCAAGCCTCTTAATTTCTCAATGTGTTTGTTATAAATCAAGATGTTTCGTTTATATATTTTAAGGAGTCTTTTATTAGTAGTTTCAGGGTTTTCTCCAAAATTCTCAACCTCTAGATTATAATTTTTAAGTGCATTTATAACTTTATTCAAATTATCATTTGTAGGGTAATTATTTACAAACCTAAATAATATTTTAACATTAATCATATGTAATTTTAAAATCTCCAGAGGTTTAACGCCCTTTAAATACTGATTTTTTAAAGTTTCTGTAACATCTTTCATAGCCAAAAGGAGATATTTTTCATCTTTCGTTTTATCGTATTTTTTGAGATTTAAATCTGCATATAAAATATAGTAAACAATCATACTACGATGAAGTTCAGTTTTATCATTTTTCCTATGAAGTATATATGAGCCAATAATATTTTTCATAGATTTAAAAGCAAGTTCAATATTATCTATAGCATTTTGTAATAGATAATGATCCTTTGTTCGTAACCTGTAAAGATACTCACTTGTCCTCGCAATTAAATAATAATCTTCTGCAATAAGATGATAATATCCTGTATAATTATGTAAATCTAAAGAGGCTCTTTTGTATGTTTTTTGTTTATCAACAAGCGATATTCCTGCTCTTTTAATGGCATGTAATAGTTTCTCTTCATCATCATTTCTTATCCCGTCTTTCATAAGACGCTTAGCGTAAACGGAGTTTATGTTTGGGACGGGCCAATCTTTGAATTTTAACTTCCCAGAATCTAATAAGGGGATTGTATCCGCCATGTTTTCAATCCGCTTTCTTAGTTTCTCAATGCTTTGATTATATTTTTTATTATAAATTAGGCTTTGTCTTTTATATAATTTTCGAGTTTTTTTATTAGTTATTGATTGATATGTTAGACTTTTTTCAAAATAAGCAATTTCTAAATTATAATTTTTTAGTGCATTTATAGCCTTATTTAAGCTTCCATTCGTGCGGTATTTATGTGCAAGTTTAAGTAAAATATTAGCATTCATCCTATGTAATTTCA
>JADGEY010000095.1:0-2063 GCA_016744185.1 Emcibacteraceae bacterium
CCGCAGTATTAGACTGTTTAACGTTATTGATGATTATAACCGGCAAGGGCTGGATATTGATGTTGATTTTTCTCTACCAGCAAGTCGTGTTGTGCGTGCTCTTGACCGGATCATTGAATGGCGGGGGCGGCCATCGGTCATACGCTGTGATAATGGCCCTGAATATATCAGCCATTTGCTTGGCAGGTGGGCGGAGAATCAGGGTATCAATTTACAGTTCATTCAGCCCGGCAACCCGCAACAGAACGCCTATGTGGAGCGCTATAACCGAACCGTCAGATATGACTGGTTGAACCAATATATCTTTAAAACAATTGAGGAGGTACAGGAAGCCGCAACAAAATGGTTGTGGACATATAACAATGAACGGCCCAATATGGCCATCGGCGGTGTAACGCCAATACAGAAAATTGGCTATGTTATCCATAGCCGCTTAAATAGTTCTACTTTTGAAACCCTTTAAAAATGGGGGCATTACCTAACAGTCTCGGGAAAAATTTATTATGGGTTTTAGGGTTTTAAATATACGTTATGCTATTATGAATTGTACTGTATGGGCATTAATTGGTGTTTATGCAATGTACTTAAAATATATAGGAATTCACCGATTATATTTTATATTAATACAGCAAACGAGTTATGAGGAAGTACCTCACAGCTCTTTTGATAATTTAATTGATATGTTTCAATTCTATTCTGCTGACATTATTTTTCTTCTTTTTGGTTTTTTTGTTATTTTTGGAACCAGTTTCTTTATCAAAAGAAAAATTCTAACCCCTATTTTATTGATTGGCTCGATTATTTTAATCATATTATTATATGGTAATCAGCATTCTTGGGGTACTGTGGGGCAATATTTAAATTATTCATCGGCTATGGCTGTCATTTCTTTTGCGATTGAAGCACCAGAAACAGCATTATCATATGTTCAAATGAGTAGTATTTTAAAATTTATAACGATCCTCTTCTTTGCTTTATTTTTAGTTATTTGGGGGCGGCTAATATTAAAGTTAAAAATTATTAATCAAATTATTACGCCGTTCTTTATTCTTTTGATTATATCTCTTACTATTATTGTCGTGATAGGAAGTTTTTCAAATATTGGAAAACCTCCAATTTTGGCAGGATATTTAAACTCTGCTCTTCAGGCGATTGTTCCCAGCTCTTCTAAGAATTTACAAGTTGCAAATAAAAATGTAACAGTGCTTAATTTTGGTGCTGCGTCATCTGCTCAAAAAAGCCCATTGGCAGGGGCTGCAGAGGATAATGATATTATAGTTTTTATTTTAGAAACAGTACCTGAACGTTTTATGCCTTTAAAAAAGCAATTGGCAGATTACCCTACTCTTTCATCTTTGTCAGATCATAGTATGATTGCTCTTCAGCATTATAGTACATTCCCTGCTTCGGTAGAGTCTTTTACTTCTATATTATACGGTAATTACCCCCCCCAAAGTTATTATTCTACTTGCTTACTTGGAGAAGAAATTAAAAAAGGATATAGAATTCCTGGCCTTGTTGCAGATTTAGAAGCTGTAGATGTTAAAACCGGACTTTATATGCCCTATAGGGTAGGGGGCATGCATCGGGCGAATAGCCTTTTGGATGAAATTGTTCATAAGAATAGTGGTTTTACCAAAGTTTATTACGCTAATAATTTCAAGAAGATTAAAGGAAAAATAAGAGATGAGCAGGCTCTTCTTGAGATGATGGGCGATATAAAAAAATGGATAAAGAAAGACCAAAGATACGCCATGTTTTTTGCGCCTCAAATTGGTCACCCTCCTTGGGATAAACGAGGTAAAGATATGTCTATTGTTGAATATGGACATGCGTTAACGGTTCTTCAGGATCAATGGCTCGGGGCTGTGGTTAAGCTTCTTAAAGAACAAGGGCGATTGGAAAAAACCACTATCATTGTAACGGGAGATCACGGCGTTCGCAGCGCAAAAGAAGATCCTATTTTTATATCAGGTAAAATTGATAAATATAGTTTTCATGTACCTCTTTTTATTTATTCAAGCCATATTTCGGGAAAAAATTATATAAATACTCCAACGTCT
>JADGEY010000095.1:2163-7861 GCA_016744185.1 Emcibacteraceae bacterium
AATATAGTTTTCATGTACCTCTTTTTATTTATTCAAGCCATATTTCGGGAAAAAATTATATAAATACTCCAACGTCTCACATTGATATAGCGCCAACAATTTCCTCTTTGCATAATCTTAAATCTATAGGGAGTAATTATGTGGGGGTACCGCTTTGGCAGGTGCAGGATATTTCACGGGATGTCTTTTTTCCTGCTGGGTGGTATTATAGCGCAGATAGTTTTTTAAGTAAGGGTATATATTATATGTGGTCTCCGCCGCTTGACCTTATATATCAAAATACTGATTTAACATTCTTTGCTAAGGATATTGTGAAAGATGTAAAAGTTAAAGAGACTGTTAAAAATAAAATTAATTCATTTTATACTTATCAAAATGCAAGGTTAGAAAAAATCTGTGATCAGATATCACAGAGATAAATTTAACAATATTTTATTGGCTAGTTTCCTGTTTTAAGAAAAACCTTTAACCTAATCCAGTAAAGCTTTCTATCTTTTGGGAATGAGAAATCAGTTTTTATTTTTGGATTTAAAGAAAGAATAAAAAATTCAATTATCGATTTTACTGTATCAAGGAATGAGACATTTTTATCTTTAATGCGGGACCAAACATATTGAACCTCTTTTGGAAATGTAAGGCGGCAAAGAATATTTTTTGGATATTCTAGGACAGGCTGAGGATTGTTACCGTCGAAACATTCAGCAAGAAGAGCAGGAAAATCTACATCTGCATGAAGCGCAAGATGCAGTGATCCCCAGAAACGGCAATTCATTTCCATTAACTGAAATTCATCATTTTCAGGATTCCAGCGATATTCGATCATTACAACGCCTTGCCAGCCCAGAGTTTGAACTTTCTTTTTGGCATCCTTTAAAATGCCTTCATGCCACCAGCTTTTACGAAGCGAAGATGCGCCGCCTGTATGAGGGACTTCGTGGATACGTTTATGCATGAACTGCGCAATTATTTTATCATCCCATATAAGAAAAAATACACCGCAGCCAATGCCCTTGGCAAATTCTTGAACTAATATTTTATCATAGGCGTGAAGAGATTCTTTAATAGATGTTAAGGCTTTATCTATTGTATCGCATTTAATAATAGCGGGCAGATTTGTTTCTTTCTTTTGGTGGAACTGGTCTAATTTTATGAAATAGGGGGCTGTAAGATCATCAAAATCCGATTTTTTTGGCATATTTTTTTGAATTAAAAGATGTTTAGGAAGATGGCTTTGATCTTTTAACAGCTCAAATAAATCCCATTTACACATCCCCTTATAGGCGGTCTTTTTACTGCATTGAATGGGCAGGTATTTTTTAAAATCATCATATTGTTTTTCTATAGCAAGAAGAAGGCTTTCACTTGGGATAATCAAATTAATTTCATGGTCTAAAATATATTTTTCAAGCCATTTATGGTAGCTCTTATCATAAACAGGGGCGCGAACTTTAAAATGAACAAAGTTTGATTTAAAGCCAATAGCATCTTCTATATAACTTGCCGCATGGATTTGATGTCCTGCTCTTCCTAAAGATCTAATAACGGCTAAAGAGCCTATTGTTTGGGCCTCTACAACTAGAATATTCAAGAATCTTTTAGGCATTATATAATCTTTATATTATTTTAGATTTAAGCTTTTCTACGGCATGATTAATAAGGGAATAACATGTTTTATAATAGCTCTTATTTAGCCCATATGGATCGGCAATAAAGGGGCGCATTGGCGTAGCCCATAATCCTACGAGCGATATTTGAACCTTTACTGGAATATCATATTTTTGCAGTTTTTCAGCTTGGGATGGCTCAAAACATAAAATTAAATCGCCTTTCATGAATATGAAAGATGAAATGTGAGTTGCTTCATGGCTTTGTAATGAAATATTCATATCTTCTGCACATGTGAGAGCCATGGGGTCTGCAGGGCTACCTGCCGCTGCTTCTAAGCCAAAAGATGCGGAGGCAAGACCAAAAGAAAGGGCTTTGTAATGTGCGTAAGGGCTGCGGGATATATTTCCTTTGCAGACAAAAACAACTCTTTTTACGGCAGAAAAATTAATATTTTTATAGGGGGTATAGCGTCTGAAAAAATATTTAACGAATGAAAGTATGAGAATGATAAAAGGTCTTTTTCCGCCATAATAAGTTTCAAAAAAACGGGAATTTTTTATCATCTTTATCGTCCTCGTATTTTTCTAATGATCTCATTAAAGCCCGATACTTCAGCTTCAAAGGCAATTTGTGAAACACGTTCACTGTCTAAAATTCTACCCAGACTATAATTATCACTATCGTAATTTATTAATTTAGGGTTGCATGTTGTTGCCGTTAATATTCCATGTTTTTCAAGAACAGACCAATGTTTTTTGCTCCAGACACCACTAGGATAACAAAAATGTTTTTGAGGAAAGCTGAGTAAAGGATTGATTTTTATTTTATTTTTCTCAATTTCTTCAAAGGATTTATCATTATTTTCAGGAAAATTATGGCGGTGGGTATGAAGCTGAATATCAACATTTGCTGCCATTATTTCGGCGAGTTCTTGTTTATTAATGAGATTTAGAATACGGCTTTTATTGAGATCATCATAATCAACAAGAAGAAGCACCCCAAGCCTCTTCAATATTTTAGTGCGCCCCTCTTCGTTTTTCTGCCCCGCCCCAAAGGCTATAATTTTCTTTTGGGCATAGGGGTCTTCTTGAGAAAAAAGATCAGGAATATTTAGGCTTTTCAATGAAATATTTTTTTGAACTGTCTTGAAAAACATATAATCAACAGCAAGCATAAAAACAGGGCAATCTTTATCAAAATAATAAGATGTTAAATACAAAGTGCTGGGAAAATTATGTTTCTTGAAAATAGGGATAGCATCTATAATATCACAAAAACCATCATCAATTGTAAGGACAATGGCATCATCAGGAAAGCTACGTTGCTGTTTTAATATATAGGATTGCTGCAATGTAATGACATTGTATTTTTTATCTGCAAGATATTGCATGCGCTGGGAAAAGATTTCGGGTCTGATAAACAGGCCTGCGGCAAAGAAATGCTCGTCATCTCTGCTAAAGCCGTGGTAGCATAATATCCTTAAATGTTTTTTATAATAGAGGCGGGCTAGCCAAAATAACCCTAGAGCTTTACTAACATAAAAGAAAAGTATTTTTAATTTCAAAAACATTAAGTGTCCTGATTGTTTTATAATACTTTACCAGAGATACTTTAATTAAAATATATAGAAAAGGCTATGTCTATTTTAAGAACCTCTTTTGTCTAAGATTTTAGGTTTCTATAATCAAAAACTCTTTTGGCTTTACCTGCGGATCTCTCGATTGTTTCAGGATTTTTAATATCCACAGAAACCGTAACCCCGCAAAGAGATTTGATTTGTTTCTTTAAATCAGCCGCTGCCTGTTCTTTTTGCTCTAACGCATTTTTCTGGATTTCAGCGACAACCGTTAATTGATCCATCGTTCCGGGCCGTCTAATTTCGCAGTAATAATGCGGCGTTAAGCGGTCATCTTTGCAGATAATCTCTTCTATTTGAGTCGGAAAAACATTAACGCCCCGAATGATCATCATATCATCAGAACGTCCAAAAATACGGGAAATGCGGCGCATATTACAGGCCGATGGCTCTAATAATTTAGTAAGGTCTCTGGTACGGTACCTAATAATGGGAAAGGCTTCTTTGGTTAGCGAGGTAAAAACAAGCTCTCCTTCCTCTCCATCAGGTAGGACTTCCCCTGTTTCGGGGTCAATTATTTCAGGATAAAAATGATCTTCCCAAATCGTCAGCCCGTCCTGCGTCTGCGCAAATTCACCGCCCACCCCGGGGCCTATAATTTCTGAAAGACCGTAAATATCAACCGCTTTTAGATCAAAGCGTTGTTCAATTTCTTGCCTCATAGCTTCTGTCCATGGTTCTGCCCCATGAATGGCGATTTCAAGCGATGTATCACGGGGATCAAGCCCCATTTTTTCAAAACGGTCTGCAAGAGAAAGCATATAAGAAGGCGTAACCATAATAATGCGTGGTTTAAAATCCAGAATGATTTGTATCTGCGCTTCTGTTGCGCCGCCTGATGCAGGAACAACAGAGCAGCCTGCAGCCTCTACGCCGTAATGCGCCCCAAGACCGCCCGTAAATAATCCATAGCCAAAAGCTACATGCACCATATCGCCTTCTTTGCCCCCTGCGGCTCTAATGCATCTTGCAACCATTTCTGACCACATCTTAATGTCATTTTCGCTATAGCCTACAACCGTTTGTTTGCCTGTTGTACCACTAGAAGCATGAATGCGGCGCAGTTTTTCTCTTGGGATCGCAAAGAGCCCAAAGGGGTAATGATCCCGTAAATCTTGCTTGACGGTAAAAGGGAATTTTGAAAGATCATTCAGAGATTTTAAATCATCAGGGTGAATGCCATGGTCATCAAAAGATTTTTTATAAAACTCAACATTGTCATAGGCATGCTGCAAAGACCATCTCATACGTTCTAATTGAACGGATTTTATTGTATCTCGGCTTTGAAATTCGAAATCTTTTATACTGCCCAATATTTCCTTAAAATCTCTCATCAATTTTCCCTCATTATTTGTCATTTTAATGATAGTATCATAAATAGAACGGTTGGACGAGTAATTACCTCAATAATATCTTAATAAATATAAAATCTACATTATAAAAGGCTCAGCTAGCTTTTCGTTCAAGCTTTGATGGTTGGGATATTATTATAGGCACATTAAAGCCATCACTAAAAATACTTAGAAATCACTTTTCGCACATTGCAAACAGGTAAGTCCATTTCTGCGCCACATATCAACAACGGATTGTCTGTCATCAACCACATAAGAAATTTCTTTACCTTCAGAAAGCAAGATATTGAGGATTTCTTCCTTAATGATGTAGTCAGCCCTATTATCCTTTTGAGAGCGCATTATTAAACGGTTAAATGGGATGTTATTCCAGATAAACCATTGTTCAGTTAACTTGCGATAATTTTCAGGTCTGCCTGTCACGATAATACATTCATGCTCTGCGGATGCCCATAGAAGGTTATAAAGATCAATAATTGCCTTGCTAGGAACATCGTCCCCCATAGCAGCAAAGAAATCCTTCCAATTATGGGGATCGTCTTCAAGAATGGATCTGCGGTGCTCTATGTCAGCGAGAGTGCCGTCTATGTCGAAAATTACAGTTTTCATATTTTGTCATATATATTATTGATATTGCCTAATTGAAGGCATAGTATTTCGCGAATTTCTTTACATTTCTCTGAATTCTGTTTAGCACCTAAATTTTCACTTGTGGTATGGGCAAAGTGATTTCGAATACGAAGCATTGAATGATCTCCATTAATTCCAGCACTTAAAATATCACCACAATCATTAAACTCATTAACATATCTAAATATCTCTCGTAAGAATTTTGCCTTCCTAAAAGTATTGATGTCTCTGGAATCTGACGAAATGAGGGTTTGAATTCCTTCTATATCCATTTTATCTACTTTTTCAAAAATTTCATGTGCTTTGTTTTTATCATCAGATATGAATTTTTTAAAATTAGCGACAATTTTATTTCTATTTTTTTCACAACTCAATGTACATCGGGGATTATGGAAGCCAGTGTAGAAAGTTCTGTAAAAAATGTCCACTCTACGACATAGGATGCAGCCTATGTGCATATGCAGCCTATACC
>JADGEY010000096.1 GCA_016744185.1 Emcibacteraceae bacterium
CCTTTGAGAAGACAGTTGTTAATTGCCATTTAATTGTTAGATCACTGTATCCAAATAATATAATAAGCGTATATAGGTAAATATAGTTAAATTATATGTATTTTTATTCGCATTATTTACAATATAGTCCTATTGATAGGAATTTTATCTTGACAAATGGGGATTGATAGGGTATTATTATATCCAAGGTGAGAATTGGGCATTCGGGAAAAGCTTCTTTCTTACAAGTTTAAATTATTCACTTGGGTTTAAAATATTCATTTAGGCTGCTTCTTTTTTAGGGAGCGGCTTTTTTTATGCGAATCACGAAATAAGGTGGCTCATTCGATGAAATTAAATACAAAGCAAGAAGAGCTGTTTTTTGAGATTTTGCGAAGGACAGGAAATGTTACCGCAGGGGCAGAAAAAACAGGTCTTAAAAGATCACAGCTTTACCATAAGAGAAAAACCAATGAAAAATTTAGGCTGCGGTGGGAAGAAGCGATGAATGAGGCATTGGATCATTTGGAAAGTCAGCTTTGGAGTAAGGCTCTTGGGCAAAATGAAAGAGCGATTATGAAAGATAATAAAAAAACATCAGCAGATGAAAAAGCAGAAGAAAGATTAGCAATATTTCTTTTAAAGGCTCATAGACCAGAAATTTTTGGAGATGTAAAATCTAGGCATAAAGCAGGGGATGTTGAGAAAATAGGCTCTCCTAGAGAGAAGCTTTTAAAAAAACTAGCGGCAATGCGGAAATAACAACGCTGTATAAGGAATTATAAATTACCAATGACAACATCTTCTCTTGCTCATCTGATAGCTAATTTATCAGATGAGAAATTAAAGAAGATGCTGTCGGCTCTGTCAGAATCAGAATGTGAAGCTTTATTTTATGATTGGGAATTTTGGGCAAGACCGAACCAATTGCCGCCAAAGGCAGATTGGTTTTGCTGGCTTGTTCTTGCGGGAAGAGGGTATGGCAAGACAAGAATGGCAGCAGAATGGATTAGGTCTCAGGTAGAAGGAATATCGCCTCTTACCGCCCCGAAAAATGCCCCTGAACGCATTGCTTTGGTTGCGGATACTATATTAGATGGACGGGCGACAATGATAGAGGGGGAAAGCGGCATTATTTCGTGCTTTCCGCCAGATTTTAGACCTTCTTATGAGGTGACAAGCAGAAAGCTTATTTGGGCTAACGGCATTCAAGCATTTTTATATTCATCAGAAGCCCCCGACCAATTGCGAGGACCGCAGCATCATATCGCTTGGGGTGATGAGATTGCGAAATGGGGACATGGTGAAGAAGTCTGGAGTAACTTGCTTTTTGGTCTAAGGCTAGGGGCAGACCCGAAGGTAATGGTAACGACAACGCCCCGTAATATACCGCTGATGAGAAAGCTGTTAGAAGAAAAAAACATCCATATAAGTCGTGGTTCTACATATGATAATCAGGCAAATTTACCCGCTCAGTTCATGGATCAAGTTATTGGTAAATATAAAGGAACTCGGCTAGGGCGGCAAGAAATTAATGGTGAGCTTCTTTCTGATGTTCAGGGGGCATTATGGAGCAGAAATATGCTTGAGGAGGCGTACTTAAGAGCGGATATTAAAGATATATCATGGCAGAGAATTATTGTGGCGATCGATCCGCCCGTGACCAGCGGCGCAAAGGCAGATGCTTGCGGTATTATTATCGCCGGAATTGATATCGCAGGGTTTGGCTACGTTATTGCCGACTGGTCAGAAAGAGGGCTGTCCCCTTATGGCTGGGCGGCGAAGGCTCTTAAAGCTTATAGGAAATATGATGCAGACCGTCTTACGGCAGAGGTTAATAATGGCGGCGAGCTTGTGGAAAGCTTGCTGCGGCAAATTGATCCAGAGGTGAGCTATAAAGCGGTGCGGGCAAGCAAAGGGAAATACCGAAGAGCTGAACCAATAGCAGCGCTGTATGAGCAAAGACGCATTAAACATTTAGGTGATTTTTCAGAGCTTGAAGATGAGATGTGTAGCCTAACATTAGCAGGGCTTACGGCGGGAAAAAGCCCCGATAGAACAGATGCGCTTGTTTGGGCATTTACAGAATTAATGCTAGGACGCAGAGGCGTTCCAACAATCAGAAATATATAATTTACTAAAAGCTGCTTCTTTCCCGAAGGCGGCTTTTTACCTTATGAGACGGCGGTTTAAGGTGCGGCTCCTGCAATTTTTACAGAAGCGTTTATGCCTTAAGTGCAGACCAAGTTCGTTAACTTTACCGTTTGTCTCATCTTTTTTTTAATCTTATGGGAGATCATAATGGGAAAATTCAGCCAGTTCTTTACCAAAAATAAAGCTGCTTTAGATCAGAAGCAACACCCTAGGGGAGCGGAAACTCTGTGGCTTGGGCTTGCCTCTCCTAAGTGGAGCAGCCGAAATTATCTCTCTTTTTCAAAAGAGGGCTATCAGAAAAATATTATAGCTTACCGCAGCATTAAATTATTAAGCACTGCCGCAGCGTCGGTTAAATTAAAATTATTTAGAGGGAATGAGCTGATAACGCAGCATCCTGCGCTTGATATTTTAAAATCCCCGAACCCAGTAGATACGGGGGTGAGTTTTTTAGAAAGCTGTTACAGCTATCTTAATATTTCAGGCAATTGTTATATAGAAATGGTGATGGGAGCGGACGGGCTTCCTGCGGAAATCTATCTTTTGCGCCCTGACCGTATGTCTGTTACCGCAGGGGCTGGAGCTATTCCTGCATCTTACCGTTATCGCATAGGCGGCACAGAAAAAATATATCCTGTGGATCAGCTTTCGGGGCGTTCTAAAATTCTACATCTAAAGACATTTCATCCAAGCGATGATTATTATGGCATGTCCCCTTTGGAAGCCGCAGCTTTTGGGGTGGACGTTCATAATGCAGCAAGCGGCTGGAATAAATCTTTATTTGATAATGCGGCAAGACCTTCTGGCGCGCTCATTTATGAGCCCAAAGACGGCAGCAGCACTCTAAGCAATGATCAGTTCACACGTTTAAAACATGAAATGGAAGAAAATTTCCAAGGTACAAAAAACGCAGGGCGACCATTGTTGTTAGAGGGCGGTCTTAAATGGCAGCAAATTGCATTCTCTCCCGCTGATATGGACTTTATTAATGCAAAACATGTTTCAGCCCGTGAAATTGCACTGGCTTTTGGCGTGCCGCCCATGCTGCTTTCCATTCCAGGGGATAATACCTATAGCAATTACCGTGAAGCAAACCGTGCTTTGTGGCGAACAACCATTATTCCTTCCGTGGAAAAAGTGATTTCGGCTTTGAATATGTGGCTGCTTTCGTCTTTTGAAGAGGATTTACATTTTGAAATTGATCTGGATTCTATTGTTGCTCTTTCTTCTGACCGTGAAGCTTTTTGGAAGCGCATTGGGGACGCAGATTTTATGACAATCAATGAAAAACGTGCAGCGGTGGGGCTAGAAGCTCTTGGGGACGGAGATAAAATTAAATGAAATTTGAAACTCCCTCCCTCCTAAGTGCCGCTAAAAAAGCAAATGAAGAGGGCGCATCTGTAGAAGCTATTTACAGCCTGATTGACCATGCAGCAGAAGAAGGCGCTCTTCGGGTTTTAAGGCAAATAGGGCTGCAAGATGATGATGCAGGCAATGATATTTATGAGCTTAGGTCACTGCTTGAAGCATGGCGTGATACTAAAAAAACAGTGCGTCAAACATTGATTACATGGCTGATTAGGCTTTTTGTCGGCTGCCTTATTTTAGGGCTTGCCGTGAAAATAAAATTATTAAACCTCGAATGATAAAGGGCGCACAATGGGACAAAGATTAGAGATCAAAAATTACATAAATTTCTCAGGCTATGCTAGCGTTTTTAATGTGACAGATAGGGGGCAAGACATTATTCGCCCTGGTGCGTTCCTGTCTTCTCTTAAAAACAGAGGACGCAGGGGCATTAAAATTTTATGGCAGCATGACCCGAAAGAAGTGGTTGGCAGAATTGATGAAATTTACGAAGACCATAAAGGGCTTTTTATAAAAGCTCGTCTGCTTTTGGACGTGGCAAGAGCAATCGAGGCTCAAAAATTAATAGAAGAAGAGGCGCTAGATGGTCTCTCAATCGGGTTTCACACCCTAAAATCTCATCGAAGAGATGATGGGGTCAGAATACTTGATGAAGTGGATTTATGGGAAGTCTCTCTTGTGACCTTTCCCATGAATGATTTTGCGAGGGTGACGGATTTTTCACCAAAAACGGGAGTGAAAAATACAGCTCCTACGCATTACAAAGAAATGGCAGTGGAGAATACTGCGATCCTTGCCGGGCTACGGCATTTAACAAACCTTATCAGATTGGAAGGTACTATATGACTTTAGAAACGAAAGAAGCATTAGAGAATTTAGGCGGCTCATTCGCAGAATTTAAAACAGCAAATGATCAGCGGTTAGAGAAGATTGAAGCAAAAAATTCAGAGGATATTTTACAGTTAAAACAGGCTGTAAATAAAATTCATGCAGCGTCAGTGCGCCCTGCTTTAAATGGAAAAGAAGAAATAGATACAGAGCTTAAACAAGCTTTCTTTGATGGATTTATTCGCAAAGGGACGCAGAGCTATATTTGCAAGCATGAGCTTGATCAAAAGGCTCTTTCCACGGCAGTGGATGCAGACGGCGGCTTTAGCGTACCAGAAGAATTGGACAGCGAGATTGAAAAACGTCTTTCTGCTTTATCCCCGATCAGAGCGGAAGCAAATGTTGTAACAATTGGCTCGGCTAAATATAAAAAGCTTGTCTCTGTTGGGGGCATTTCATCGGGCTGGGTCAGCGAAGTGGGCGCACGTACAGAAACCTCTACGCCAAGACTGCAAGAAATTGAGCCGCCGCTTGGTGAAATTTACGCAAATCCAGCGGCAACTCAAACCATGTTAGATGATGCCTACTTTAATGTTGAGAGCTGGCTTGCTGAAGAGCTTGCAGAAGAGTTTTCTAGCAAAGAAAATGCAGCTTTTGTAAATGGGAACGGGGTTAATCAGCCAAAAGGTTTCTTAAAATATACAGTGTCATCTAGCGTAGATAACAGCCGCCCGTTTGGTGAAATTCAAGCGGTTAAAACAGGGAAGAATGGTAATTTCTCAACATCTAATCCTGCGGATAAGCTGATTGATCTAATCTTCTCTATGAAAGCATCCTATAGAAGCGGCGCAAAATTTTATATGAATAGTAATCTGCTTGCCGATATTCGCAAATTTAAAGATGCAGATGGTCATTATATTTGGAAAGCAGGCATTGAAAATGGTGCGCCGGCAACATTGCTAGGCTATCCCGTTATCGAAGTAGAAGATATGCCAAATAAATCTACTCGCTCACTTTCGATTGCTTTTGCTAATATGAAGCGGGGCTATACGGTGACAGATAGAATGGGGACAAGAATCTTGCGTGATCCATTCTCTCATAAACCTTACATCCATTTTTACACAACAAAGCGTGTTGGCGGTGCGGTCACAAACGATCAAGCGATTAAATTACTGCAATTTTCAGCTTAAATTTTAAATCATTCAAACAATTTTAAATCATTCAAACTGTGAGAAGGGCTATTTTTTGATAGCTCTTCTCACAATATTATTGCCTTTTTACATAGATTAAAAGAAGAAAAAAATGTCTCTTATTTCAAATTTTGGCTATAAATGTAAATTATCAGTCGTTAGCGATAAGGTTACAGGAACGCATGCAGATTTTCCCGTTCTTTTAACTCAAGAAAATTTACCTGTAGAGATGTTCAGTGTTAATGATAGCATTTCAGCAATAGATGGCGGCGGCGATATTCGGTTTTCTGTCGATGCTGAGGGCGTAAATCAACTTGCCTGTGAAATTGTCTATTTTCAAAAAATAAATCATAAAGCTATAATTTGGGTTAAAGTTCCGGCTTGGTCGAAAACATCAAGATTATATATTTGGTGGGATAAGGCTGGAGCAATGCAGCCCCTGCCCTCATCTGCTTTTGGTTCGCAAGCTGTTTGGAATAAGGCAAAGTTAATTTGCCATATGAATTTAAATAACTTGCGAAATAGTGCCGATAATACAGATTTATCACCCACTAACGTAGTGTCAAAGCAAGGAAAATGGGGAGACAGCGCATATTTTGATACTGCGAGCATTAATTGTAATGCGCCCCTGCAGCCAAGCGGCGACTTTACTCAAATAATATGGATTAAACCAAAAACTTCAATAGGCTATACAGGCGTTGTTGGCGATTGGAATTATAGCGTAAGCGGTCGGTCTTACCTTGGTCTTAAGGACGGAAAAATAAACTGGCGTGGATATTCTGGCTCGGTAGGAAATATCAGCCCCAACGCCATTGCGATTAATGAATGGTCAATGCTCTGCGTCACTCGCAGAGGAAGCCGTGTTTCAATTTTTCACAATGGAATATTAGCTTTAAGTTTAATAGACGGCGGTGCGCCTAATATAAATAATAACACCTATATCGGCGCATTAAATAACGGTACGAGTCATTATTTTCACGGTATGGTTTCAGAAGTCCAGCTTATTGAAGAATATTCAAGCCCTGATAGAATCTTAACAGAATATAAAAACCAAAATGATCCTGCGAGCTTTATTTCTGTAGGAGCGGTTGTTGAGGTAAAATCCGTAGAGGATGTGACTATAATCACAAAATCAGTAGGCGGCGGTGCTGGTAGAGATTATGCCACTATAGAAGCATGGAAAGCGTCTATTCCACCTAACCTTATGTCCGCAGGCGAAGTGCATGTTGCAGAGCTTTATAACGATAATGAATTTATATTAACCTCGCCTCTTGATTTTCGTGTTTTTACAACTGACGAAAATCGATATATTAAAATAAAAGCAGCGCGGGGAGAGTCATTTAAAGATCATAGCGCCGTTCGTGATCACCCATTAAGATATGAGCCTGACAATGGTGTTGCGATAAGAAGAGGTGATGGCAATAGCGCTGCCTTTTATTATAGAGGGTTTCTTCACTTAGAGAATCTTCAAATTAAAGGCAAGATACAATCGAACTATGATTTTTCAAAACCTAATATTGACAATTGCCTTATTGTTTTTTCAGGCGGTATAAATTCAGGAGGTGGGCTACGTTGTCTGACAAACCATACAGTAAAAGCAATTGTTAAAAATAGCGTTTTTATTAATGAATATGATGATACACGTTATGGCGTTACGATAATTTCTGGCAAGGGGATTAAATTTCAAAACTGTAGTTTTTTGGTGGCAAATTCTTTAGGAAATGGAGTTTTATTATCTGAGTATTACGGGGCATCAGAATTTCAAAATTGCCTTATTGCTCTGGGAGAAAACGGAAAAATATCCAGACATGGAAGAATTAATATTTTTAAAAACTGCGCCTCTGATGCTGATTTTTCAACTGCACCAAATTCCATAAGTACAAGTTGCTTAAGCAACTTAAATTATTCCTCTTTTTTTGAAAAAAATGCAACAGCTCATAATGCGCAGGATTTAAGGATTAAGCTGGATTCTCCAACCGTGGGTCGGGGTTTAACCATTGATATGGTTGCTAATGATATTAGCGGTAAAAAAAGGGTGACCCCTTATGATATAGGACATTGGCAACAAGCGGCTATTGACGCATCTTTAGTTGTTGAAAATTTAAACTGCTCGCTAACATTAGAGAATGTCCTTCTTAGTCAAAAACATCAAGTGACCATAGACAGCCTTGGTTGTTCATTCTCTATAGGGGCTGTAAATTTAAAGGTAGTAAGTCCTCTTGTAATTGACGATACCTCGCTGGGTTTTGATATAGGAAA
>JADGEY010000097.1 GCA_016744185.1 Emcibacteraceae bacterium
ACAAATGAACTAGTTATCTGGTACAGCCCCTATTTTTAAACTTGCCACTATTGATCTCTTTGGCTGTTATTAGGGCGAATTACACAATAACAAATAAATTATTAAGTAAAAAATTGCTTAATATTCATTGATTTATTTTCTTTTAGTTTAATCCCCTTTTCTCTATGCTGAGAGACTGGAGAATCCCTATGACTAAATCAGATTTTAAGCCCGAGATATTTGCACAAACGGTAAAAAAAGCAGAAAAAAATGGCAGCCTTCCCCCTGTGCATTTATGGAATCCAGATTTTTGCGGCGATATAGATATGCATATCAAGCGTGATGGCTCTTGGCATTATATGGGAACGCCGATTAAAAGAGAACGCATGGTGCGGCTTTTTTCCACTGTGCTGCGTTATGATAAAAATGATGATGGGGCGGGCGGAAAATATTATCTGGTAACGCCTGTGGAAAAAGTTGGTATTAAGGTAGATGATGCGCCTTTTACCGCTGTTACAGTTCTTTTTTTAGGGAAGGATGATGTTCAGAAAATTAAATTTATAACAAATCTTGGTGATGAGGTTGTTGCAGATAAAACCCATCTGATCACGGTTGAATTTAATAAAAAAACCGGCGAGCCATCGCCCTATGTTTTGGTTAGAGGAGGGCTGAAAGCTTTGATGTCACGCAGCGTTTATTATGAGCTGGCAGAGCATGTAATTTTAAAAGAGGGCGCGTATTATGTGAAGAGCTGCGGAGAATATTTCTTTTTTGGAAAGGCTGAATAATGAGTTTTATTGACCTTCGAGAAATAATGACGCAGGCGGATAGGGGCTTAAGCCGTGCTTTTGTGAAGGCTGAGTGTGAAATATGGCAGCGTCCAGAATTTGGTGATGTAAAGCTTTATCAACCTAGCGATATAAAGATCAGCGTTACTCTTCCATTAGTGCCGGCGGCTGTTTTAATCGCAGCGATTCCAAAGGGTAATGATTGGGATATAATATTGACTAAAAGATCGCAAAAACTACGTAAACATTCAGGGCAAGTAAGCTTTCCAGGGGGCAAGACAGACCCAGAAGATTCATCGCAAATGGCGGCAGCCATAAGAGAGGCAAAAGAAGAGATTTCTCTTGAGCCCCAATATATAGAAGTGATCGGTGCGCTTAAAGATTATGAAACTGTAACGGGTTTTGCGATCACTCCAGTGGTGGCGATCGTAAAAAAAGGCTTTATTCTAGAGCCTGATATTCGTGAAGTGGAGGAAATATTTACGGTCTCTCTTTCAAATATATTACAGGAAGGAAGCTATAGAATTGAAAGCCGAATTTTTAAAGGAAAGGAAAGGCATTTTTATGTATTTCCCCATAGTAAACATAAAATTTGGGGCGCAACGGCAGCGATGCTTGTCCATTTTAGTAAATTGATTAAAGCCCATAGATGAAAATAGATATTTCAAAATTAAAATGGCTTAAAGATAAAGACCTTAGGCATGTTTTTAACCTGCTGAATAGCAGTGGGGGGAAGGCTCTTTTTGTCGGAGGCTGCGTGCGTGATTCTTTGCTAGGCTTTAGGGTGAATGATATTGATATTGCGTCAAGCCTAAGCCCTGAAGAGAATATGAAAATTCTTGAGAATGCTGGAATTAAAACCATTCCAACGGGTTTGAAGCATGGGACAATTACAGCATTTTATAAATCTGTTCCTTATGAAATTACAACTCTGCGCAGGGACGCTAAAACGGATGGCAGAAGAGCGATCATTGAATATACAAATGACTGGCAGGAAGATGCGCTGCGCCGTGATTTTACTATAAATGCGCTCTATCTTGATGCATCAGGAGAACTGCTTGATTATTTTGACGGATTTAAAGATGTCTCTCAAAAAAAGGTTCGTTTTATCGGAAAGGCAGAGCAAAGAATAGAAGAAGATGCACTGCGAATTCTTCGTTTTTTTCGCTTTTCTTCTATGATCAGCGG
The DNA here is from genome assembly GCA_016744185.1 of Emcibacteraceae bacterium. Lineage (GTDB taxonomy): Bacteria > Pseudomonadota > Alphaproteobacteria > Sphingomonadales > Emcibacteraceae > Pseudemcibacter. Next base: position 1,956 of record JADGEY010000097.1, read on the forward strand.
CGGTACTTTAGACGGGGAAGGGCTTCGGGTTTGCATTTTAAAGAAACATTTAATTGCGAGTCTTTCAGGCGAGAGAATAAATCAAGAGATGAAAAAAATTATTCTTTCTGATGCCGCGATAAAAGTTCTTCAAACCATGGAGAAAGAGGGGGTTTTAGCCGAAATTTTAACAGATGTTCCTAAATTATCTCTCCTTTATGCCTTTATAAAGTTTGAACAAGAACGGGGCATAAAGTTTGAACAAGAACGGGGCGGCGTTAATTTATATTCTCGGCTTGTATATTTAGCCGGCAGTGAGAGGGGCGGCATTATTGCTTTGGCAAAAAAATGGCATCTTTCGGCTAAAGAAAAAAAACAAATGCTGCTGCTTATTTCAATCAAAAATGAGCTGGTCTCTTATAAAGCTGTGGAACTGCGCAGATATATTTATCTCTATAGCAAAGAGGCTTTAACCCATTATGTAAAAAGGCAGTTTTTAAAAGGTCAGGCTATCGAACTTGATGAAATTTTAGAATTTATTTGCCATTATCAAGTGCCTGTATTCCCCATAAAAGGAGCGGATTTATTAAAACAGGGACAAAGGGAGGGAAAAGAAGTTGGCAGGATATTGTCTGCATTAGAAAGCCAGTGGATTGAAAGTGATTTTTCGCAGGATAAAGCTCAAATTTTAAAAAACTATGCCGGTTTGACCTAAAGATTTAAGCTTCCAAAAAATCGAGCATTGCGGCGATCGCCTTATCATCGCTCATGATTAAAGTATGAATGACGGGCAGGATAATATGTTTTTCCCCTATATTTAGTCTGGTTTCTGCAACGGTAACAATGCCGTCGTTATCTTCTTTAAGCAGAGGGTTAAAGCCCGATGAATTTCCCCAGCCGCCTGCAATAACCAGCGCAGGGATTTTTGGCAGGGGAATATCAGCTGTTTTATGATGGTGAAGATTTTGCCCAGAAGGGCCTGCAATCGCTTTAAAGGTTCCAAATTCAGATAGATATTCTGCTATTTTAGCCCCTTGGTTCGGCGTTCCCATCATGATGATTTTTTGAGCCTTAATTTTCTTTTGCCATTTTTCATCACGAGCGAGAATTTCCCGTGCAACAAGCCCGCCAAGACTATGACAGACAAAAGATACAGATGTGATTCCTTCTAAATTATTCAATAAATGAATAACGCCATCCGCATGATCATCAATATCTTGAAAAGTGCTGGGGTAATTAATTGTGAAAGCTTCAAAACCTGCGGCTTTTAAGGCTTTGCAGGGTTTGTTCATTACTTTGCGGTGCCGTCCAAGACCATGAAGTAATAAAATAAGATCAGCGTTCTTAAATTTTAGATGCTTGTCTTTTTTAAATTTTAAAAATTCATTATGGCAATATTCATAAGTTCCCCATGCTTGCCTAAAATCATTAGAATCAAGCAGTCTGCAATGCCCCGTTAAGACATTTTTTTGAATGCGCCAGCCCGCATGAAGGAAAATATCCGACCAAATAAATTTTCCGCCAAAAGTTGGGACTGTGAAATTAAAAGGCTCTTGGGGGATTTCAAAACCCATTCTACTGTTTCTTCCTTATATTTATCTTCGTCATAGTAATTATGATAGAGCGTGATACTTACAGTTATATTAAAAATTATGGCTTATTTAGGAAAGCTTGCGGTTTGCCTAAGGGCTTCCCCTGCGACCATGGCAGCAGAGAGGGCAATATTCAACGATCTTGTGTCTGGTGTCATGGGGATCAGAAGGCGGTGATCTGCTTGCTTAAACACCTCTTCGGGTACGCCGGCGGTTTCTCTGCCAAGCAGTAAAATATCGTCTTTTTCAAATTTAAATTCAGTGTAAGGGACAGGTGCTTTTGTGGAGAGAAGAATCAATCTTCCTTTTGGACCTGTTTTTTTAAAATCTTCAAAAGAGACATGTTTTGTAATCTTGCTTTGGTCAACATAATCCATTCCAGCCCGCCTGAATGATTTTTCACCAAAAGGAAAGCCGCAAGGCTCAATGATATGAACTTTAATATCAAGGCAGGCACACATTCGTATAATAGTTCCCGTATTGGGCGGAATATCAGGTTGATATAGAGCAATATGCATTTTTAAAAAGAGCCTTTCATTAACCATTTTTCATTTAAAGCAAAGATAATCTATTCAGAGAAGAAAAAAACGACAAAAAACAATTGATTATCTACTCTAATTTGAGTAAAACTTGGCATAAGAATATCTATTATAAATAGATTGTGGGTTCAGGGTAAGTATTTTTTTGTGATTTTTTTGTTAATAAGATCTTATCTATCTGCTGATATGTATTTCAACTCGATTATATCGATATTCGATTATTTTAACCAAATAGAACTCACCTTAAGGGGTTTTAAAAAATGACCGCAAAAGTTCAAGATAATAACCAAGACGAGGAAGTCACCCGCCGTAATTTCATCTATGTTGCAACGGGCGCAGTGGGCGCAGTTGGCGCAATTCAAGTGGTCTGGCCGCTTGTAGACCAGATGAACCCATCTGCGGACGTGCTTGCTGTATCTTCTCTCGAAGTTGATCTTTCTGCTATTGTAGAAGGACAAACCTCTAAATTTTTATTCAGAGGGTCACCTGTTTTTGTTCGTCATAGAACAGCAGATGAAATTGCAAGGGCAGAAAAAGAAGATAATGATGATTTAAAAGACCCTGAAAAAGATTCTGACCGTGTGCAGAAAAAACAATGGTTGGTCATGAGTGGGGTTTGTACTCATCTTGGCTGTATTCCTCTTGATCAGCAGGGTGACTTTGGCGGCTGGTTTTGCCCATGCCATGGATCACATTATGATATTTCAGGACGTATTCGTAAGGGCCCTGCGCCGACGAATCTTCCCGTTCCTAAATATGTATTTCTTAATGATAACACGATTAAAATTGGGTAGGATTTAAAATGGCATCTAAAAAATTTGAGCCGACTAATCCAGCGGTTAAATGGGTAGAAGATAGATTACCGATTATGAATCTGGTCTATGGTACTCTTGGCGCAGGTTATGACGCTCCTCGTAACTTAAATTATTGGTGGAACTTTGGCTCTCTTGCAGGCTTTATGCTTGTAGTGCAAATCCTTACAGGGGTGATCCTTGCAATGCATTATACGCCGCATGTTGATATGGCTTTTAATTCCGTTGAACATATTATGCGTGATGTAAATTATGGTCATATTTTACGGTATGTTCATGCTAATGGAGCGTCTATGTTCTTCGTTATTGTGTATATTCACATATTACGAGGATTTTACTTTGGCTCTTACAAGTCTCCCCGTGAAATTCTATGGTTTCTTGGCATTATCATTTTTCTTATTATGATGGCAACAGGCTTTATGGGCTACGTTCTTCCTTGGGGGCAAATGAGCTTCTGGGGCGCGAAAGTTATCACAAATCTATTTAGTGTTTTTGATGATCTTCTTGGAACGGACGGCGCAATCGTGCGGCTGTTATGGGGCGGGTTTGCAGTTGATAATCCAACGCTGAACCGTTTTTATTCGCTTCATTTCCTTCTGCCTTTCGTGCTTGCAGGTGTTGTAATCCTTCATATTTGGGCACTTCATATTCCAGGATCAACAAATCCTCTTGGCATTGATGCAAAAGGGCCGCAAGATAAACTTCCATTCCATCCTTATTATTCTGCAAAAGATCTTTTCGGTCTTGGCGTTTTCATAATGATATTTGGAGCATTTGTTTTCTATGTACCCAATATTTTAGGGCATCCAGACAATTATATTATGGCAAATCCAATGTCAACGCCTGCACATATTGTTCCTGAATGGTATTATCTGCCTTTCTATGCAATCCTGCGTTCTGTGGAAAGCAAGCTTTTTGGCGTTCTGGCAATGTTTGGATCAATCTTGATCCTTTTTGCCCTGCCATGGCTTGACGTATCAAAAGTACGCTCGCTTCGCTTCCGCCCTCTTTCAAGGTTCTTCTTTTGGATTTTTGTTGTCAATGGAATTTTCTTAGGCTGGCTTGGTCAAGCAAGCCTTGAAATGGAAGTCTTTATGGGACTTACGGTTTTTGATTTCGGTCAAATTTCAACGGCTTATTATTTTGCTTACTTCTTGGTTATTCTTCCTTGGGTGAGCCGAAAAGAAACGCCGCTTCCCCTGCCGACATCTATTGCACAGCATATTTTAGATAAAAATGCACCGAAAGAGGAGGTTTAATCATGTTGAGCAGATTTAAAAAGATTGGACTTATTGCAGTTCTAGCGGTCTCTTTTGTTGGAACGGCTATGGCTTCTGATTCTGGCGGTTATGAGTTTAAGAAATATGATTGGAAGCATGCAGGGCCTTTTGGGGTTTTTGACAAAGCACAGCTCCAACGGGGGCTTCAGGTCTACCGTGAAGTTTGTTCTTCTTGTCATTCTATGAATCTTGTGGCTATTCGTACCTTAAAAGATCTTGGCTATAACCAAGATGAAATAAAAGCGATTGCAGCGGAATATACATTTGAAGATAAGCTGGGTGATGATGGTGAATATTCTGAACGGAAGGGAATTCCTTCAGATACATTTCCTGCGCCTTTTGCAAATGATGCAGCGGCACGTTATGCTAACGGCGGCGCATTGCCGCCTGATTTTTCATTAATCGCAAAAGCCCGTGAACATCTATCATTTTTTAGACCATGGGCAAGCCTTTATGGTGAAGATTATATTGTCGGTATTTTAACCGCCTATACAGATGCGCCTCATGGTGAAGAAATGCTGGCAGGGCAAAATTGGAATCCTGCTTTCCCTGGCTCTAAAATTGCGATGGCGCCGCCTTTAGTTGATGATCATGTTGAATATGCGGACGGCACGAAAGCGACCGTTGAGCAAATGTCACAAGATGTTGCAGCCTTCCTTTATTGGGCATCAGAGCCTAAGATGGAAGAGCGTAAGAAGATGGGTCTTAAGTTTATGATCTTTATGACCCTTCTTGTTATCTTGCTTTATTTTACCAATAAACAAGTTTGGAAAAATGTTAAAAAAGGTCAGGATATTGATCCAACTAAACTTTAAAATATAGGGATATAAATTCTTTGAAAGGCTGCCTTTATTTGGGCAGCCTTTTTTATGTTTTTATAAGAAACCCTTGCTCTCTATTGGGGAAAGAGCAAGGGGTAAGAAAGAGCTGTCATATATAAATACGAGATAGCTAATATCGCTTTGAAGTTAGAGAGTAGCTATCAGTTGGGAAAGGTAGTTATATATTTAGCTCCTAGGGATTAATAAAGGTATTTCATATGTTAGTAACAATACTTATACGTTAGTAATAACATTCTTGTATTGTAAATAAATTAGGGTCTGGTGAACTTTAGACTGAGGTGCCCCTAGTTTTCTAGACACCTTACTCTTTCCAT
>JADGEY010000098.1 GCA_016744185.1 Emcibacteraceae bacterium
ACAAGGAGACCAAATATTTTTATTATAATATCCAAAGAAATGATTTCTATTGCTCCCCCCAACGCGCCGTACTGGGCAGGGAAAGGTGGTTTTTTTTGGATTTTCGTTATTAAGGACATGTTTTGATTTAGAGCGCATTATATCTACCAAGTTATCTAAAAGAATGGGGTTCGAAATTTGAATTCTTATTGTTAAGTATATATTCAGTGTATGTTTATGAATAAATACACTTAAATGATTCTAATATTCTTGTATACAAGTATTTATTAAAAATCAATCCTAATAATTCAAGTTCAATGTAAAATCTAAGAATATTTCAGTGCTACGCTGAAATTTGACGGCAACTATGAGTTCAATATTTCAATATTTAATATATAAGTTAGCTTTCAGAATCTTAACTTTTACAATTAATATCACTCTATAATGCAAAAACCCCTCCTTTTGCCCTTAAGCACGCTTAACTCAATTATATTACTAAAATGATCTTAGGGTAATTGACAATCTTAAGAAAAATGATAATATGTATACATGAATACAAAAAAAACAGCCCTACAGCATCATAAGCATAAAGTTAACAAGATTTTAAAGTAACGGTGGAGAGATATGTCAAAACATAATATATTAAAAAAAATTCCAGGGTATATATGGACAATTTTAGCCCTAATTATGGGTTTAACCTTAGGGGGCGTTTATTCGCAATCCTTCGCAGGCGTTGCGCGCGGAACGCAAACCGCATTAGGCTGGTTCATCACATTCGTTCCTTTGTTAATTTTTATCGCACTATCCCCCGCTGTTAGCAAATTAACATCAATGGGAAAAGGCGGTAAGCTTGCGGGGAGCGTTATCCTTTGGTACCTATTTACCTCCACAATTGCAGGATTGATCGGGCTGGTCATCTCATCGCTTATGTTTGATATTGAATTTAAATCTGGTGATTCTAACATGATTGATAGTGCGCTCAAGATGTTTTCAACCTTAAACGGAGATGCTGGGGCTTCTCTACCGCTTCTTGCAATATTAATGTCCGTTATAATAGGGCTAATTGCTGTAAAAATCCCTATTTTACAACGTTTGCTTAATATGTTTGAGCGAGGAATGAACAACTCAGCTCCTGTTCTAAGCGTGATAATGCCATTCATTGTTTTCTTCCTTGGTATCTCGCTTGGCGTAAATACAGGCGCAACAGACAGCATTAAATATTACGTTATGATGACAGCCTATACTTTTGGTCTTTGTTTAGTCTGGTGGCTGCTTTATGTTTTTGTTGTCCTTAAATACTTTGCAAAACAATCAGCCCGCAGAGTTATCAATGAATATTATTTACCAACAGCCGTATTTGCCGCAGGGACTTGCTCTTCAATGGCGACCCTTCCTGTTAATTTAGCCAATGCCAAAAAATACGGCGTTGATGAGCCAGTCGCAAATTTTATTATCCCCGTAGGATCAGTGCTCAATATGGATACGAGTGCGATGGCTTATGTTGCTTACGCGCCCTTTATTATGAGCGTTGTCTTTGGTCTGCCCATTACGGGCATGGCGTTAATCGTCGCATGGCCTGCGGTTGTTTTATTTACAATTGCCGCCCCTGGGCTTCCCGCTGGAATGGGGACAGCTTTATGGAGTTCAACTTTATTTGCAACGCTTCTTGGTTTAGCAGGTCCTGAAAAAACCACATTCATTACAACTTGGATTGCTTTATCTGGCGGGATACCTGATATGCTTAGAACGGCAACAAATTGTACGGGTGATGGCTTTACAGCTATTTTATTTAATAAATATTTCGGCTCTAAAAAGGCAGATAATGAAAAAACTGATAATGATTTAAAAAAAATTCAATAAAAATATTAATTTGTCCAAAATATATGATGAGTAATAATTCCAATCATAAGAAAATGATAAAATTAAAAATAGGCAGATGGAGTGAAACAGCTGAATAACTTCAGCATTTCATTAAGAATTATAAAAATCATCAAATATAACGAAAGATTAAAAGCTAGGAGTTGACAGAGAAATTAATAAATGTATAAATGTATACAAATATTTTTGAATACAAAAAAAGACAGACTTATAAAACTATTTCTGACTAAGCAGAGGAATTATTCTGCTCTACAAAATAAACCGTCAAATCACATAGAGAGGAACTCATTAAGTGAAAAATTATAAAAACCAGGGAAAAAAAGGGAAGCAACCACAAAAAAGAAAGTCTTGGAATGGTTTGCTCATCGCTGCTAGCTCTTTAGCCTTAGTCATCGGAATGAATAGCCCTGTGGCAGTTTCTTATGCACAGGCACAGCAAGCCGAAGAAGAGACTAAACTTGAAGAAATCATTGTAACAGGATCAAGAATTAGACGTTCAAATTCTGAATCCTCGACTCCCATTACCACAATTAATTCTGATCAGATCATGTCTGGTGGTGAAGTCTCTCTTTATGAAGTATTGCAAGATTCTCCCGCATTTGGTTTAGGAACAAATAATGGTAATACAGCCCGTAATTCAAGTAGTCTTGGTTCTCAGTTTTTAAATTTAAGAAATTTAGGCCAAGCACGGACACTTGTTCTTTTGAATGGTCGCCGTCATGTGCCTGCTAATAATGGTGGTGGCTCATTTGATATTAGCTCTGTTCCTGCATCTTTAGTAGAGCGGGTTGAAACTATTACAGGGGGCGCGTCCGCTGTTTATGGCTCAGAAGCTATTTCTGGCGTTGTAAATATCATTCTAAAGAAAGATTTTGAAGGCATTGCCCTTGATACACAATATGGCATTACAGGAAAAGGCGATGGTCAGCAATTCAAAGCCAGTGTTTTGGTTGGCGGCAATTTCGATGATGATAAAGGAAATGGGGTTCTACATATAAGTTATTCTGATACAGGCGGCATTTTCAATAAAGACCGTGAACGTACAGCAACATTAGGCAGATTAGTGTCTAACCCTGCGGATACAGGGTCAGATGATGGTATTCCATCTTTAATATACCGTCATGATAATGGACGTAGTACCAGAACAATTGGTGGAACATACAGAGTTGGTAGCCTTAGTCTAGATGGAAGTAACGATTTAATAATTGATCAAACTTCAGGTCAATTACGTGCCTTTAATAATCCAGGAGATAGATTCCGTTTTGGAGATGGTCATCTTGCGGTTGACCAAAGAACTATAGATGCATATGCGCAGGTTCATTATAATGTATTTGATGATGCAACCGTCTTTTTCGAAGCTTCATTCTCAAATACCCTATCGCTTCGTACGATTGAAGCGGCTAATGAAACTTTTAATATTTCTGTAACAAACCCACATATTCCACAAGCTCTACGTGGTGCAATTAATGCACAAAATTTATTAAGAGACCCAGCCGATCCTTTAACAACTATTCGAATTGCCCGTAATTTTGAAGAATTTGGCAATCGTGACAGCACCCATGAGCGGACATTATTCAGAGTAGCTCTTGGTCTTGAAGGAGACATTAGTGAGAGCTGGCATTATGATGCTTATTATCAATATGGCCGCGTTCATGCAAAGAATGAAAACCTAGGGCGTTTCCGCCTAGACCATCTTGCGGCAGCATTAAGCCCAGAAAATTGTACGGCTTTTAATGATGCTCAAATTCAATCTCAAGCAGCACGCTGCCCAGGAGCGATTAACTTATTCTCTCCGGGAAGCATTAGCAAAGAACATATAAAATTCTTAGGCTATGAAGATGTACGCACACGTGTGATAGAGCAACATGTTGCAGCAGCCAATATCACAGGATCAATTGCTGAATTACCTGCGGGATCTTTAAGCGTGGCTATGGGCGTTGAATATCGTACAGAATTTAGCTTAGACCAACCTTCTGCAATTATTCAAGATGGACAATCAACCAGTAACCTTTCCCCTTCGACAAGAGGAAGCTTTAATGTTTCTGAAATCTATGGCGAAGTTGCTGTTCCTCTGTTACAAACAGATTCAACATTCATGAAATATCTAGAATTTGAAGGTGCAGTTCGTTATTCTAAGTTCAGCTCAGTTGGTGGCCTTGTAAGCTGGAAGGCTGGATTATCATGGCTTCCTCATGATGATCTTAGAGTAAGAGCGGTTTTCTCTCGTGCGTTTCGTGCGCCAAATGTAGCGGAATTATTCAGAGGCGCAAGCGAAAGCTTTAATAGTGTTAGCGACCCTTGTAATGGCGGCGGCGCAGCCTTAGGTTCTGTTGTTGCAGCGAACTGTGCGGCGCAAGGAATTGCAACGAGTTATTCACAAGCAGAAGCAAGACTTCGTAATGTTATATCTGGAAACCTTGACTTAAAAGAAGAACGTTCTGACACCTATACTGTTGGGTTTGTCTATATCCCTTCTAGTGACGCTCTTGAAGGAATGACCTTATCCGTTGATTGGTTCAATATTTCAGTTAAAGATGCTATTCAAACAGCTGGAGCGTCAACAATCTTAGACTTATGTTATAAAACAGCAGGTCTTACAGACCCAAGATGTTCACAAATTGACCGTGCTGCAGATGGTGAAATAACTGAAATTCGCAGAGGACAAATTAACTCTGGTTTCTTAGAAACTTCTGGAATTGATGTTGAACTTGGATATTCTACAAGCCTCGAAGAATTAGGACTAAGTTCTAATAGCGAAGGCATGTTAGACTTTAGAGTGAATTACACTTATCTTAGCAAATATGAAAGCCAAGATTTCCCAGGTTCAAAAACAGCTCTTTTAGCAGGAGCAACAGTTAATCCAAAGCACCGCTTTAACTTTAGAACCTCTTATAGCACTGAAGGCTGGAGCGTAAGCTGGCTTGTCAATTACATTGGCTCTGTTCAATTAGACCCAGATCAAAGGCTTCTTGATGGTACGATAGAAGCAGGACGCGGCGTAGAAGAAATAGAAGGTTACCGTGTAAGCGCAAAAGTCTATAATAATGTTGTAGCAAGCTATGATATTAACGAAACCATTAATATTAGACTAGGGATTAACAATCTCTTTAATGTTAAATTACCTTTGGTCTCTTTTAATGGACGGCAAAATACGCGGCCAGGGTTTTATGATTATAAGGGCCGTTATTTCTTCATTGGTATGAACGTTAAGATGTAAAAAGCTTAAATCGCTTATACTGTAATAATGGTGATTAAAAATAATGTAAAATATAGCATAACGAGCGGAAAATACAGATATGTTTGCGCTCGTTATGTCGTTTATAGAAGACACTTAATTCATAAATTTTAAAACTAATAATAATGTAAGGAATATAGAGATGACGCGTAATTATATAGGACTGAAATTATCTCTCTGCTTTATGAGTATTTTTATTCTTTTAAATACTAGCAAAACACAAGCAGAAGATTTCTCTGTGCAGGATGTCAAGCCCCTTTTGAACTGGAAGAATATTGGACCTAATTTAGCAGGACGTTCTCTTGCTGTTGGTGGTAGCTCTCTTCGGGTTAATGAATATTACTTTGGTGCTACAGGCGGAGGACTTTGGAAAACAACTAACGGCGGCACGGACTGGTTTCCTGTTACAGATGGGCAAATTAATGCCGCATCGGTAGGCGCAATTGGCGTATGCCAGAGCAATCCAGATATTCTTTATATCGGCACAGGAGAAGGACAATTCCGCGGTACGATGAGCATGGGCGATGGCGTTTATGGCAGCACAGACGGAGGAAAGAACTGGTCTTACCTTGGGTTAAACTCAAAAACAGGGCAAACAGCTATTTCCAGAATTCGCATCGACCCTGAAAATTGCCAAAGAATTTACGTTTCCGTTATGGGAGACCCATGGGGAGCCAACGCAGAGCGTGGGATTTACCGTTCAGTAAATGGCGGTAAAAAATGGAAAAAAATTCTCTATAAAAATGATGAAACGGGAGCCGCTGACTTAAATATTGATCCTCATAATCCAAAAATAATTTTTGCAACATTATGGGATATGGAACGCAAACCATGGGTTGCAAATAGTGGTGGCCCTGACAGCGGACTTTATCGTTCAAAAGACGGCGGGGACAATTGGCAAAAGATCACCAAGAAGCTTCCTCTTTCAAAGGGACGAATTGGTAAAATTGGCGTTGCCGTTTCTGGGGCAGATTCAAACCGTATTTACGCCATTGTTGAACATGAACATGGAGGGCTTTTTCGCAGCGATAATGGCGGAGATAGCTGGGTTCATATTAATAAAAGCAGAACGTTAATTGACAGAGCTGAATATTATATTCGGGTTGCCGCCGACCCTACCGACAAAGATATAGTCTATGTTCTTGTTGGCAGTGGGTTTTATAAATCAATCGATGGCGGCTTAACATTTAAAGCTATTAAAGTTCCTCATGGGGATAATCATGATCTATGGATTGACCCTCAAAATAACAGCCGTATGATTCAGTCCAATGACGGCGGAGCAAATGTAACAGTTGATGGCGGTAAAAGCTGGACAGCGCAGGACTATCCAACGGCTCAGATGTATCACGTTACAACCACAAATGAATTTCCTTTTTATGTTTGCGGCGCACAGCAAGACCGCACATCAAAATGCGTTCCTATGGATGGAAAAGGTGAATATTGGTATTTATCCGGCGCAGGTGAACAGGGCTATATTGTTACCGATGAAAAAACCCCTCACATTCAAATTGGCGGAGCGCAAAGAGGATGGATGAAAAGATTAAACCGCAAAACAGGTCAGTTAAAAGCCATTGATATTTGGCCAAGCAGTAAGCAAGGCGTTTCTCCTAAAGCAGTTCAGGAGCGGTTTCAATGGACGTTCCCTATCGTGCTTTCACCTAAAGAGCCAGGGATTATATATGCTGCATCACAATATGTCTGGCGCAGTGAAGATTTAGGGGACAGCTGGGTAAAAATTAGCCCAGACCTTACATATGCTGACCCTAAAACAATCATTGGCGAGCAAAGCGTTATTCCGAACCAAAATAGTCAAGATTATTACGCAACAATTTTTGCTTTATCTGTCTCGCCTTTTAATAAGAATATCATCTGGAGCGGCTCTGACGATGGGCTTATCCATATCACGCTTAATGGCGGCAAGAGCTGGAAAAACATCACTCCGCCTGACCTTCCTAAATTTTCAAAAGTGACCTCTCTTCAGGCTTCTCAGCATCATAAAGGCAAGGCCTATATTGTTGCAGAAAGATATAAACTGCAAGATTTAGCCCCTTATATTTATAAAACAGAAAATTATGGTAAAAGCTGGGTTAAAGTTATATCTGGAATTGACCCGCAGGATTATGGCAGAATGTTGATAGAAGA
>JADGEY010000099.1 GCA_016744185.1 Emcibacteraceae bacterium
TGATGGGTTAATTCTTAATGGTTATGATCATTACAGGGTCTACCATTCAAACAATGAATTCGCACGAGGAAAGTGCCATGTAAATGGAATAGAAAGTTTCTGGAGTTTTGTCAAAAGGCGGCTCGCCCAGTTTAATGGTCTTGCCGAGCAAACTTTTTATTTGCACTTAAAAGAATGCGAATTTAGGTTTAATAACCGCAAAGAAAATTTATATGCTATACTTCTTAAAGAATTAAGAAAAAAACCTCTCTAAAGTTCACCAGACCCTAAATAAAATGAAAAAATAGTTTTGAGCTAGTCAAAAAAATCTTTTCCTCCTTCATAGTTTTTTCTGCTCATTTTCATCTATTTACAATTCATGATATTTGTCTATTCATAATTTATAATATGATAACCTTAGACTATCTGTAAAATAACTGATAACATTAGAAAATAGAAAATATGACCTAAGAACGAAGATCAAAATGAGGGAATAAATATGATAAAGCCTAAAAAGTATCTTACTAGAGTTCTGCTCTTTCTTGCTGTTGTTCTTTTATTACTCGCAAATCTTCATGCAATCCTCGCCGATGCATTTATTTCAAATCCTGAGCTTAATGGCGTTATTGCAGCTGTTTTAATTATCGGCATAATATTTTCAATTCGCAAAATAATGGTATTATTCCCTTGTGTTGAATGGATTAAAGAATTTCAGGAAAACCCAGATCAGCCTAATGATGCCCCCGATATTCTCGCCCCTGTGGTGTCCCTTATGACAAAGGATCATAATAATAAACTGTCCCTTTCTACAAATTCAATGAATAGTCTAATGGATTCTGCAGCTTCACGTATGGATGAAAGTAGAGAGATTACTTCATATTTTATCGGTCTTCTTGTCTTTTTAGGTCTTATCGGTACTTTTTGGGGGCTTTTAGGTACTATCAGTTCTATCAAAGGGGCGATTGATAGTCTCAGCGTTACATCTGGCAATGTCTCTAGCTTATTTGAAGAATTGAAAAATGGGCTTGCTGCCCCCCTCGGCGGTATGGGGACGGCTTTTAGCTCCTCTCTTTTTGGACTGACGGGCTCTGTGATACTCGGTTTTATTCAGTTGCAAACAACGCAGGCACAAAATAAATTTTTAAATGAGCTTGAAGATTGGCTTTCAAGCATTGTAAATCTATCACGCAGCAGCAATATTACGCTTTCAAATGATGAGTCTGTTCCCTCTTATATGGTTGCGTTACTTGAGCAAAATACAGAAAATATGGAAAAACTACAGCAAACTATAAGCCGCAGTGAAGAAAGCCGTTCTGAAGCAACTGTTCTGCTTTATGAAATATCTCAGAAACTTGGCAGTTTTGCAGAATTTCAAGACCGAAATCAAACTTATCAGAATAAAATGATTAAAGAAATTACAGTCAATCTTAAAGAGAATGTTTCTGAAGAAAATAATGTTCTTGATAAGAAAAATATATATCACCTGCAAAATATTGAAGTTCAACTTAAATTTCTTATAAGCGAAATGGGAAAAGGTCACAATGAATTTAAGGCTCAGCTTAGTAGTGAATTTAAACTCCTAAGCAAAACGCTCGCCACTGCCTTTCATCAAAATGATGCTTCCTTTAATCAAAGTGATAATGATGCCCCCCTTAATCAAAGTGATGTAGTGCAGCCAAAAAATCCAATGCACTCCTATAGTTTACAAGATCAGCAGCTTGATTATATTAAAAAGAACTTTGTTAAATCAATTGACCGCACAGTAGATGAGCGGGGGGCTACATTAACCCCCCCCTTAGTGGTGGCTGATAAAAGAGACGATTAATGGTATATTCAAGGTCAAAAAAACGTGTGGGCGATCAGAATTTAAGCTGGTCTGGTTTTGTCGGGGCTTTAAGTACATTGCTTTTGGTTATCATATTTTTTCTGTCAATTTTTATGCTTGCTCAGTTCTTTTTAACCCAGCAGCTTTCTGGACGTGATGAAGTTTTAAAGCAGTTTCATCTGGAAAATTCTGATTTAACAGAACAGCTTTCTTTAAAAAAAAATGACAATAATGAGCTTCATTTAACAATTTTAAAACTATCTGCTACTTTGCAGCAGGTTAATCTTTCAAAAGATGCAATGACAACGCGCATTAATGAGCTGGAAGGTACGCTTATTAATTCAGTTGATTCTGAGATGAGTAATGATGCGTTTAACACCTTAGGAAAAACACAAAAAACTCTTTTAAAAGAGAAAAAAATTCGTAAAAAAGCACAAAATGAAATCAAAGTTTTAAAGCAACAAATAAACGCAGTTAAACAACAGTTGGTCGCTCTCATTATTGCTCTGGAGGCTTCTGAAAAGAAAGATAAAGAACAGCAGATAACGCTTAAATTACTGAACAGCAAGCTTAATGCTGCTTTGGCATCTAAAGTACAAGAATGAAGTGAATTTAGATCAGAATTCTTTAGTAAATTAAAAAAAGCCTTAAGCAAACATTCTGATATTAGGGTTAAAGCCGATCGTTTTATATTTCCAAGTGAGGTTCTTTTTGCATCTACCTCTGCTACTTTAGAGGAGGTTGGAAAAGAAGAAATGGCTAAACTTGCCGTAACGTTGAAAAGAATATCAAAAGATATTCCCTCTGATGTTAAGTGGGTTCTTCGAATAGATGGTCACAGGGATATAATTCCTATAAAAACTGAAGAATTTCCTTTTAACTGGGATCTTTCCACTGCGCGCACACTCTCGGTTGTAAAATTTTTAATCACTCAAGGGATTACAGCAGGACAAGGGATTACAGCAGGAAATTTAGCAGCTACAGAATTTGGGCAATGTCACCCTCTAGATAATAGAGAAATTCCAGAAGCTTACAAAAAAATCGTAGAATTGAAATGAGATTAACGCCCTCTTCATAAACATAAATATCTAAATGAATATTCGATTAGCCTGTATAGATTATGGATTCTTTGTAATATTCTAAATCAATATCAGGTAAGCCATAGCCCAAATTAATTATTTCAATATCCTTAATGCCAAGCGTAATAATTTCGGGTGATTTGCTATCGTAAACAAGGTCTTTGATCTCGATGTTCTTTTCAAGAATAAGCATTTGGTTGTTTTCTAAGCCTTCTACAGATAAAGGAAGCGCCATAAAGCTATTTTCTATGATCCGTCCTGATTTGTTCCGATTTTGAAAAATGCCTGTAAGAGCGCAAGGGTTATTAAAAATTTTACGCCATTCTTTCTTAAAAAATTCACCAACTTCTTCAGAAACCCATTCCATATAATTATAACCTGTTGTATCAACCCCCATTAAACTTGCAAGATGCATTCCCACTAGTCTCATATATAAAACATTTGGTTCTTGCCATTCATAAATAGAAATATCCCCTAATAAATTCGCAACTTTTTCTGGTTTAAAATTGCATCTTTTTGGAATTTTTTGGTCAAATTTAATTGACTGCCATGTTTCCCAAAATTGGTTGAATTCTTTGAACATAAACAATATTTTACCTACTATATTTTATTAATTTTACCCACTGTGTTTTATCACTCAAGTCCTTGATATCGAACTATCTATGAAAAGAAGCTACACTGATATTCTTTAACTATGCAAGCTAAATTAAAGAAAGTAAAAAACATTATTACATTAGAAATTTATAACTTTCTTATATTCCGCAAGAATTATAGAATTAAATTAATGTATATACATTTAAATATATGTATATGCAAATCAAACTTGATTGAATTGAAGTTTTGCAAGCTTCGAATAAAGACCTTCTTTTGCTAATAAGTCTTCATGTTTTCCAATATCAATAATTTTTCCCTCGGTCATGACAACGATTCTATCCGCCTTTAAAATAGTTGCAAGTCTATGAGCAATAACAATTGTTGTTCTATTTTTCATCAATAGATCTAATGCAGTTTGAATTTTTCTTTCACTTTGCGCATCAAGAGCTGAGGTTGCTTCATCAAGAAGCAAAATGGGCGCATTTCTTAATATGGCGCGGGCAATTGCAATACGCTGTTTCTGCCCTCCTGAGAGCATTGTCCCTCGCTCTCCAAGGTAACTCTCCATATTTTTTGGTAATTTTGCTATAAATTCTGAAGCCTCGGCTCGTTTTGCAGCAGCTAATATTTCATCATCTAACGCTTCTAAGTCACCATATCTAATATTTTCACGAACGGACGCTGCAAAAATAACGCTTTCTTGCGGCACGATTGCAATATGGCTTCTAAAATCTTGTAGATCAGCCTCTGCAATATTTACTTCATCAATAATAATTTCGCCTTGCAGAGGGTCATAAAATCTTTGTAAAAGTTGAAAAACCGTTGTCTTGCCTGCTCCTGATGGTCCAACAATAGCGATTGTTTCCCCTGCCTTTACATGAAGATTAAAATTCTTGAGAACCGTTTCGGTCGGTCTGGAAGGATATGAGAAACTTACGTTATTAAACTGAATATCCCCTAATGGATTTTTAATTTTAAGGGGGTGGTCTATCATAATAATATCAGATGTGGTGGCGATCAGTTCAATACATCTGCTTGCTGCACCTGCGGCTCTTTGCAGTTCACTATAAACTTCTGAGAGCGACCCAAGAGCCCCTGCTGTCAAAACCGCATACATTAAAAAAGCCGTAAGCTCACCCCCTGTAATAGAACCTTTAATAACGTCCGATGCGCCCACCCAAAGTACAAGATCAATAGAGCCAAAGACCAAGAAAATAACAATTGCTGTCAAAATAGCCCTGACCCGAATTCTTTTTACAGCAACATCAAAAACACTTTCTATAACGCTCCCTAATTTTTTTCTCTCAAACGCTTCTCTTGTAAAAGATTGAACCGTGGACACTGCATTAATCGTTTCATTCGCAATAGCACTAAAATCAGCAATTTTATCTTGGGAGGCTCTTGAGAGTTTTTTAACTTTACGCCCTAGAAAAATAATTGGCATCACGATAAGAGGGACAACAATAAGTACAACTGATAAAAGTTTAATACTTGTCAAAGCCATCGCAATGATGCCGCCAATAAGCGTTAAAATATTACGAAGAGCAACAGAGGCAGAAGAGCCCACAACCGATTGAATTACGGTGGTATCTGTTGTCAGGCGAGATAAAATATCCCCAGACCTATTTTGTTCAAAAAATGTTGGGTTTAGAGAAATAATTTGGTTAAAAACGGCTTTGCGAATATCTGTAACAACTTTTTCTCCAAGCCATGTTACTAGAAAATATCTTGAAAAAGTTGCAAATCCTAAAACAATTGCGACCGCCCCTAGAGCGAGAAAATATTGATCGATTAGGTCTGTGCTAACATTATTAAAGCCTTCATCAATAATTCGCCTTAAGGCTTGGGGGACTGCCAGAGTTGCAAGCGACGCTGTTACAAGCGCAATAAAGGCCCCTAAAATTACTTTTTTATAAGGAGATAAATAAGTCCAAAGCAGCCTTATTTCTTTAACATCACCCTCTGGTAAATTATTTTTATGATTTTTAGATTCATTTTGTTTTGTTGTTTGGTGCATTGTTTTTTATCCTGTCTAAGCTAGCCACATATAACAGTCCATTTTAACAGTCTCAAGCTTTCATCTGCTCTAATGTTGAATTTTTCCAGATAATTTTCTAAAAATTATAATATTTTTAAAAATTACCTGATATAACTCCTATATGAGGGTTGATTTAGAGAACTCAGTCAGTTATATAGACCCAACTTATTTATAAACTTCCCATTTAATGGGTCGTTTTTTGCAGGAAGTAATTAGCAATGAAAAATGAAATTCACCCAGAATACCACACAATTACCGTGGCTATGACTGATGGTTCGTCATATGAAACACGTACCACATGGGGTAAAAAAGGCGATACGATGACACTAGAAGTCGATCCTACGTCTCACCCCGCTTGGACGGGCGGTACTGCACGCCTTACTAATAAAGGTCGGGTTGCCCAATTTAATAAACGTTTTGGTAACTTTAAACTTGCAAAATAATATTAAAGATTACTTTAATAAAAAAGTGTTCTAATATTTTAAGAACGCTTTTTTATTTGAACATTAGAAATTCTAATCATCAAATTGATTTTCATGGATTTTCGCTATCATGGCATGAACGGGGTTTTCTTTATTGCCTTGGTTTTGATAGTAGAATCGGTCTAATCTTTCAACTCTTTCATAAAATACTTGCGTCCGTTTTACGAGAGATTGAAATTCTTCTGAAAAAAATGATATTTTATGATGAGACACTCCAAGGCAGATTTCTTTTCCCCCAAGGCGAGAGTCTTTTTTAGAAGCCTCTTCTTTGCTTATTTCTCCTTTGTTAACCGCCATTTGCACCATAAACCATGCAATAGATTGCATAAGACAGCTAGACATCCTAAGGCTTTCGCTTGCATGAATAATGGTAAGTTTTTTATCTTTTAAATTAGCAATTATTTTTTTATCTTTTTCAAGATAATTTGCAACATCAATAGTAATTGTTATTGCCTCCTGATAAGCTTTTTCAAGCATTTTTTGATCTAGCTTACCATCTTTTAAAATAGATGTTATCGTATCAGAAGATTTTTCATGACCCATACAATGATCTCCTAGCTTGCACTTTAAAATAATATTTGACCATATCTCTCTAAGGTTAAACAGTTCTTACTTTTTAGTATAAATTTATTTTTTACTCATTTCTTAAAAAATTAAAAACTTCTCTTAAGGCTGTAGGTGAAGCCATACTATAGATAATGCCTTTATTCTTAAAGGAGATAGGCTCTGCATGTTCAGCTTATTGGTGATAGCGGAGCATGAAAATCGTTCTAGGGCAGGCGGTAATATTTCTTTGTTTTCTTCATAGCACCCTCATGTTTAAAAGTTTATTAGACCCATATTATTTACATAATTTTTTTGACAGACCCGAGTTTTCTGAACATTTTAACGAAAGTTCTTTCTTTTTCTCAGTCGTTTTTATAGATGTTACAGATGGCTGTATATAGTCTTCTTTAACGGGTGAAATATAGCTCGGATGACCCAATGAATTTGGTTTTCTAACCTCGGGAACTTTGACATTTAATGCGTTAACTTCCAAGTCCCCCTTCACATATGTAATATCATAATTATCAGCAGAGAAAGTGCCTGCGCTCGCAGAACTTGCGGTAATATTATTATCATATATCCCCGCATTTGCAGATATATTT
>JADGEY010000009.1 GCA_016744185.1 Emcibacteraceae bacterium
ACGCAATCAGAGGCGATATTACAATCGTTAACCCCTCCGCTAAAAGAGCGGGGATTTGAAAGCAAAGAGACTTCCCTGCCCCCGTTGGCATAACCGCAAGGATATTTGTTCCAGAGCTATATTTACCAATAATTTCAGCTTGCGATCCCCGAAAATTATCATATCCAAATGTATTTTTTAAAATTTTTAAAGCTGAATTATCCTGCATAATATCCCTACTGGCGCATATATTGAGGTATTATGTTTAGAATATATTGAAGAAAATTGAAACAAAGAAAACCTTGCAGCATTTGAAAATCATATTTTACTAGAAACTATAACATAACATATGTATATTCTGTGGTCTAAAGATTAGATTCTTTAAACAATAACCATAAACTATTTGTAAGTAGGAGTTTTATACCAATGTTACGCAAAATATTAGTTATAGCTGCTGTCTGTTTTTCTTTTTCAAGCGTCACTTACGCTCAAGGAATTAAACAGTCAAAAGGCAATTTTGAAGATAAATTTCGTCAATTAGATGAAATCTTACCAACAGCAAATATTTACAGAAATGCAGGCGGAGAGCCTGGGCATAAATATTGGCAGCAGCGTGCTGATTATACAATTAACGCAACATTAGATGAAAATAAAAAACGCCTTAGCGGTACTGTGAAAATTAAATATCACAATAACTCACCTGATACATTACGTTTTCTTTGGGTGCAGCTTGATCAGAATGTTTTTGATAAAAATTCAAAAGCCCGTTTAAGCAGAACAACTCGCTCTGGTCCTTCAAAAGGTCTAAAAGGATTTGGCAGTAAATCTGGACGCTTGTCTCTTGGTCAATTAAGAGCCCAGCATGTTGCAACTGATATTGATTATGGTTTTGATATTAGCTCTGTTAAAGATGGATCTAACAAAACATTAAAATATACGCTTGTTGGTACAAAAATGCGCATTGATCTTAAAAAACCTTTAAGAACAGGCAAGACAGTAACTTTCAGCATTAAATACGCCTATAATATCATTAATAATAAAGTCATGGGCGGCCGTAATGGATATGAGCATTTTCCAAAAGATGAAATTGAAGGCGGCGGATATATTTACCTTATCGCTCAGTGGTATCCTCGCATGGGAGCTTATACAGACTATGAAGCATGGACTGCAAAAGAATTTCTTGGCACGGGTGAATTTACGCAGGAGTTTGGTGACTTTGATGTTAAATTAACCGTTCCTGCCGATCATATTGTGGCTGCAACGGGCGAGCTTGAAAATAGCTCATCTGTTCTAACATCGGCTCAGCGTTCACGCCTTAAAAAATCACGTACTTCTAAACGTCCTGTCTTAATTGTGACAGATGAAGAAGCACTTGAAAATGAGAAAAAAGGTACGAGCAAAACCAAAACTTGGCATTTTAAAGCCAAAAATGTTCGTGATTTCGCTTGGGCATCATCACGTAAATTTATTTGGGACGCAAAAGGCGTTAAACAAACCAATGCTAAAGTTCCTCTTGTCATGGCAATGTCATATTGGCCAAAAGAAGGCGGCGATCTTTGGAAAAAATATTCAACCGAAGTTGTTGAGCATACAATTGATGTTTATTCACGTGTGACATTCAAATACCCCTATCCTGTTATCATTTCTGTAAATGGACCTGTTGGTGGCATGGAATATCCAATGATCACCTTTAATGGTCCTCGTACTGTTCTTCATAAAGATGGGACAAGAACCTATACTAAGGGCGCGAAAAACTTCCTTATTGGCGTTGTTATTCATGAAGTGGGTCATATGTATTATCCCATGATTATCAATTCTGATGAACGTCAATGGGCTTGGATGGATGAAGGGCTTAACAGTTATATGGACAGCGTTGCAGGCCGTGAATGGGATCCTTCTGACAGACCGAATGAGCCTTCAGAGATCATTGGCTATATGAAAGGTGAAGTGCAAGTACCGATTATGACGCAATCGGATAGTATTTTAAGATATGGTCCAAATGCCTATACAAAACCTGCTACGGCTTTAAATATTCTGCGTGAAACTATTTTAGGCAATGAGCTATTTGATTTTGCTTTTAAAGAATATGCTCGCCGCTGGAAATTTAAACGTCCAACCCCTGCTGATTTCTTTCGCACAATGGAAGAAGCATCAGGCATCGACCTTGATTGGTTCTGGAGAGGCTGGTTCTATTCAACCGACCATGTGGATATTTCATTAGATTATGTCTATAAAATGGAAATGGGTACTAAAAACCCAGATATTGATTTTAAAAATAAACGTAAAGCATTTAAAAAGAGACCTGCTTCTTTATTTGTTGAAAATTATAGAAAAAAAGGCATGCAGTCTTGGGTTGAAAGAAACCCTGATGTCTCTGACTTCTATGATAAAAATGATAATTTTACGGTGACTAATAAAGACAGAAACTCTTTTAATTCATTCATCAAAGGTTTGAAGCCTTGGGAAAAAGCGGCTTATGAACGTACATTAAAAGAAAACAAGAGCTATTATGTTCTTGAAATGTCCAATAAAGGCGGTCTTGTAATGCCTATTATTCTTGGTCTTACTTATAAAGATGGCTCAACAGAGATTAAAAAACTCCCTGCCGAAATCTGGCGTAAAAGCCCGCTTGCTGTTAAAAAGCTTTTGGTTCTCGATAAAGAATTATCATCTATTGTCATCGATCCACGCTGGGAAACGGCTGATGTAAATATTGAAAATAATTATTATCCACGCCGCATGATTCCATCACGTGTTGAAATCTACAAAAGACCTGCGCGCAAAGCTAAAAATCTTATGCATGAAAGTAAGACTAAGCTTAAAAGCGATAAGGACGATAAAAAAGAAGCTGATAAAAAGAAAGCTTCTAAAAAAGCTGGCGATAAAAAGAAAAATGTCAAAAAAAAGAAAGCTAAAAAATAATGAATTGGCGTTTATTTTTTATAATAATGATTGTCGCAGGGGCTTTAACAGCTCCTGTGAATGCTCATCAAATTAGAGCGGCGATCACCAAAGTACTCTTTAATAAAAACACCGGTAATTTAGAAGTTATGCACCGTTTTTATCTTCATGATGCAGAGCATGCTGTAAAAGAAATCATCGGCACGAGGGCTGATCTACATAATTCTCTTAAAACGCAAAAGGCCTTTGCCAAATATGTGTCCGAGAGATTTTATATTAAGCCGCTGAACGGAAAAGAAATTCATCTTAATATCGTTGGGCAAGAGGTTGACCATAAATTCTTTTGGGTTTACCAAGAAATTAAAGCTCCTAAGGACTTAAAGGGTCTGGTGATTGTTCATAATGCCCTGCGTGAGATTTGGACGGATCAAATCAATACGGTAAATATAGAAGGCAGGGGCGATCTTAAAACTGCAACTTTCAGCGGTGATATTGAACTTCTTAGCGTAGAATTTAAAAATCATGAAAAAGAATCTAAAGATCATCATAAATAATTCGTCATTTTAAAACTTAATCATGGATAGGCATTTCGCCTATCTATTCCCTTCTTTCTAATTCTCAAATATTTCATTTTTATGTTGTAAATTATTGTCCCATTTGCTTTTCTTACCCTTATGAAAACCTTAGAAACAGACCGCCTTATCATTAGAGCTTTTACCGAAAATGATTTTGATTTTTTACATGAACTCCATAGCGATATAGATGTGATGCGCTATATTCTTGGGCGGGTTCGTACAACAAAAGAATCCGAAGAATATTTAAAAAACTCCCTTAATCTTCATAAAACAGAACAGCTCGGGCAAATGCTAGTCTATAGCAAAGAGCATGATAGAGCGATCGGCAGATGCGGGTTTAGCAAGTTTTATAAAGCGATTTTTGAAGGCAAGGAATATTATGATTTCGGCACGCTAGATGCCCTGCCCCAAAATTCTAAAATTACGCAAATCATAGAACTCGGATATACATTTAAAAAAGAATATTGGGGCAAGGGCTATGCCTCAGAAGCCGCCGCTGCCCAGCGTGACCATGGTTTTAGAGATAAAAACCTTAAAAATATTACCTCTCTTATTATGGCAGAAAACATTGGCTCGCAAAAAGTATCTTCTAAAATTGGTTTTAAAGAATGCGGTAGGTGCATCATCCACGGCACAGCTTCTTTAAAATTTCAAATAACACATGATGAATGGACTAGATTATATGGATAAGCTCTTAGATATTATGAAAGCCCTTAGAGACCCTGAAACAGGCTGCCCTTGGGACGTTCAGCAAACATTCGAAACGATAGCCCCCTACACTTTAGAAGAGGCGCATGAGGTGGTTGAAACCATTGAAAATAATGATATGGACGCTCTAAAGGACGAACTGGGCGATCTCTTACTACAAGTGGTCTTTCATAGTCAAATAGCCAGTGAAAAAAATCTGTTTGATTTTACAGATGTAGTGGAAAATATTTGCGAAAAAATGATCCGCCGTCACCCTCATGTTTTTGCAGATGAGGAAATGCGAGATGTAGAATCCCAAAATAAAGCATGGGAAGACCAAAAAGCGTTAGAGCGACAAGAAAAAGACCAAAATATATCTATTTTGGACGGCATTACATTATCCCTGCCCGCTTTGACCCGAGCTGTAAAATTGCAAAAACGTGCCGCAAGAGTGGGCTTTGATTGGCCAGAAACATCACAGGTCATTGATAAATTACAAGAAGAAATGATAGAGCTAAGCGAAGAGCTGATTAAAGCTAAAGATAATCACGAAAAAATAGAAGAAGAATTTGGTGATATGATGTTTGTTTATGCAAATCTTGCTCGGCATCTTAAAATTAATCCAGAAATGGCACTTCGCAGATGCAATAAAAAATTTGAAACACGCTTTAAAATGATAGAGCAATATCTCATAAAGGATGGTAAAGTAATCGAAGAATCTTCCCTAGAAGAATTAGATGCTTTATGGGATAAAGCTAAAGCTGAACTTAAAAAATAATAGGACGCTCTCATTAATCCTTCCGAAACACTTATTATTTGTGAAAAACCATCACAGGCCCGTAATTTATTCTCTGCCGTTGGCAAGAAATATGGTCATATTATAGCGGCGCAGGGGCATCTACTGCGCCTTGAAATGCCAGAAGAAATTAACGCTGCATGGAAAAGCTGGGGCTATGATATTTTAATCCCTACAGGGCGGCGTTTTGATTTTCGCCCTGCGGAGGGTTCTGGCAGAGACCGTAAATTAAATGAAATTAGAATAGCTTTAGAGAAAGCAAAAAACGTCATCATCGCTACCGACTGTGACCGTGAAGGAGAAGGTATCGGGCGTGAGCTTCTTATCTACCATGGGTTTAAAGGCACAGTAATGCGGATTATGTTTTCCGCTGAAGATAAAAAAACCATCAAAAAAGCCTTTAAAGATATAAAGCCTTCCTCTGAATATGATGCTCTTTACAATGCCTTTTACGCCCGTGCCGCTGTTGATAAAGCAAATAACTTAACTTTAACGCGGGCTGTTACGGTAAGGTTTAAAAAACCAGGGGCAAAAGGCGCAATCGGTGTGGGGCGTGTCATGTCCCCTACCCTTGCGATTGTCTGCCGCAGGCAAAAAGAAATAGACGCTTTTGATGCAAGAGATTTTTATGAAATTTCTATGTCTGTAAAGGGCGAAAATGGAGCAGTCACGCTTCATTACCGCCCCAAAGGGAAAGGGCGAATTTATGAAGAGGAAAAAGCTGTATCGCTTCTCGAAGCCGCAAAAATCTGGACGGGTGAAATTAGGGTAAATTTTGAAAATAAAAAAGCGGCCCCGCCGAAGTTTTTTGATCTTCCCACATTGCAAAAAGAAGCGAATAAAAAAGGCTTTTCCGCTTCTCGTACGCTGGAAATTGCCCAATCATTATATGAACGCCATAAAATTATAACCTATCCAAGGGCAGCGGTACGCTCACTTCCTGAAAATATGGCGGGGGAAGCGCAAAAGCTTCTTGAAGAAATAAAAAAAATTGAAAGTTTTTCACAGATCAATCTAGAAAAAGCAATCGTTCGTAAAGACCGATCTGGATATTATTCAGATAAAGCCCTTAAGGGAGAATCTCATCATGCGCTTATCCCAAATATTTCAGTCTGTGATAATTTTGTGCGTATTTACGACCAACTGGACGCAGATCATAAAGAATTATTTGACATCATTACTAAAAGCTTTCTTGCCGCCATTTCAGAAGATCATATATACGATCAAACCACATTATCTGCCGAGCTTTTGAAAGATGATCAAAAATATATTTTCAATGAAATAGGCAAAGTTACACGCAGTGCAGGCTGGAAAGAGCTTTTCCCCGAAAATGAAGATAAGGGCAAAAAGCTTAAGAAAAAAGAAGCTGAAATCTCTCTTCCTGCCCTAAATGACGGGGATATGATGAAAGCAGTTCAGGCAAAATTATCAAAAAAGAAAACAAGCCCCCCTAAAGCCTATTCAGAAGGGGAGCTGATAAATGCGATGCAAAATGCGTGGAAATTTGTTGAAAATGAAGACGAACGGGAACGGCTTAAAACAGCAAAAGGCATTGGTACACCTGCAACCCGTGACCAAATCATTGAGAATCTTAAACAAAAATCTTTTGAAATTAAAAAGAAAAAAATCCATGCGACTAAATATGGCATGAGGCTCTTTGAACTTCTTGAAGAATTTTTACCAACGCTCGTTGATCCTGGAGCAACAGCAAGAATGGAAATGCTGCTTGATTCCATTCAGCTTGGTGAAAATACGGCAGAGGGCGTTTTCGATCAATCTATTAATGAATTAATTAAAATGGTCGATCTTATTAAAAGCTCTTATCATTCTACGGATCTTACAAAAAACTCTCCTCCGACGGAAAAAATGCTTTCCTTTGCCCATCGTCTTGCAAAAAGCAACAATCTTACATTACCGCCCGACGCTGTATATGATTATTCCGTATGCAAACTTTTTATTGATAATAATACGGCGGAAAAAAATGAAAATGGCATGCCTTCTGAAAAACAAATCTCTTTTGCAAAAAGATTAAGTACAGAGAATAATATTGAAATCCCAGAGATGACTTTAAAGAATGTGCAGGAGCTGTCAAAATGGATTGATATGGCCCTTAAAAAAGCGCCTCCCCGTCTTGCTTCAAAAAGCCAGCTTACTTGGATTAAAAAAATGGTCGAGCAAGGCGAAAAAACACCTACTGGCTATCCTGACAAAGTTACTTTAGAGGCTGCAAATAAATTTTTAGATAAGGCTTTTTCAAAAAAGAGCCGCACATCGTCTAATTCTCCAAAACATTCACCTCAGCACGAACAAAATGATTCACAAAACAGCCCTCCAAACACGGATAATCCTCCTTTTAACATGGGCGAATGATTTATTTTAAAGCAAAATTATTTCGAAACCTCAACAAATGTATTATTTACATTTAAAATTTATCCGCATATAGTTTATTTAATATTCAAACACTTCTGAATATTAATAATTGAACTGTACCCGTAAATTGAAAAATTTTTGGGGGGTGGGGGTGTTTAGATCAATTAATGTTGATCCTAATAATTTAAAAAAAAAGTACATGGCAGTCTAAAATTTAGGATAGATATAATTATTTCCTTTAGGGGGGAGAGGAAATAATTATCTTAAAGTGGTAAACCCCTTCGGACAAAGTCCCAATAATTCGGCTTTAGGAGAGGTGGTGAGCCCGACAGGATTCGAACCTGTGACCTACTGATTAAAAGTCAGACGCTCTACCAACTGAGCTACGGGCCCTTAAAAGAAAATATTCCCCTAAAAGAGATGAGCGGAACATAGTGTTTAAGAGCTTTAGCGTCAATAGTTATTTTAAAAAAATATTAAATAATTTCAATATCTCCCTCTTCACGGACTTTATGAAAAATATCAACAAATTCAGTAAGTTGCCCTTTTTTTATTGCAGATCGCAATCCGCTCATTAAATCTTGATAATAAGTAAGATTATGTTCTGTAAGAAGCATCGCTCCCAGCACTTCATTGCTGCGGATTAGGTGAGCCATATAGGCACGGCTATAATTTGTGCAAGCATCACAGCCACATTTATCATCAATCGGGCGAGGATCATCCACATGACGGGCATTTTTCATATTTAAAGCCCCTCGCCTTGTAAAAGCTTGCCCTGTCCGTCCAGAACGAGAGGGCAGAACGCAGTCAAACATATCAATGCCCCTAACCACAGCCTCTACAATATCATCAGGCTTTCCAACGCCCATAAGATACCTTGGCTTAGCAGAAGTCATAAGCGGCATAGTATAATCAAGAACCTTAAGCATCATTTCCTGCCCTTCCCCAACCGCAAGTCCGCCAACAGCATAGCCATCAAAATCTATTTCTTTTAATTTTGAGACGGATTCAGAACGTAAATCTTCAAAAACGCCGCCCTGTACAATTCCAAAAACAGCGTTTAATTCAGAATGTTCAGAGCCATTATGATAGGCATCATAAGATCTTTTTGCCCAGCGCATGGAAAGCTGCATAGAACTGTTTGTCTCTTCCTTAGTCGCAGGATAGGGCGTGCATTCATCAAAAGCCATTACGATGTTCGATCCTAAAAGACGCTGGATTTCCATAGATTTTTCAGGCGATAGCATATGTTTGCTGCCATCATGATGGGATTGAAAAGCCACGCCTTCTTCTGTGATTTTACGAAGTTTTGAAAGAGACATAACTTGAAAGCCGCCAGAATCAGTTAAAATAGGGTGCTGCCAATTCATAAATTTATGCAGCCCCCCTAGCCTGTCAATTCTTTCGGCTGTGGGGCGCAGCATTAAATGATAGGTATTGCCAAGTAAAATATCTGCGCCTGTTGCCCGTACAGTTTCAGGCTTCATCGCTTTTACGGTTGCCGCTGTGCCAACGGGCATAAAGGCAGGCGTGCGAATTTCACCCCTGCATGTGTGAATTACGCCTGTGCGTGCCATGCCATCGACCGCCTCTATTTCCATGTGAAAAGCTTTATTTGTCATTTTTGGCAATCCTCTATTTGATCCTGACGGAAAAGCAAACTACTATCACCATAAGAATAAAATCTGTAATTATTTTTGATGGCATGCCTGTAAGCACTCAGCATATTTTTATATCCTGCAAAAGCAGAAACAAGCATAAACAGCGTTGATTTTGGCAGGTGGAAATTTGTCATTAAAATATCGACCGCCTTAAATTTATACCCAGGCGTGATAAAAATATCTGTCGCTTTGCAAAAGGGGTGAATAATTCCCTCATCATCAGCAGCAGATTCTAGCAGACGCAAAGAGGTTGTCCCTACTGCAATAATGCGCCCCCCTGCACTTCGGGTTTTATTAATTTGGTCAGCCACTTCCCTGCTAATTTCGCCCCATTCTGAATGCATTTTATGATCGTCTGTTTCGTCCACTTTAACAGGCAGAAAAGTTCCAGCACCAACATGAAGCGTTACAAAAGCTCGTCCTATTTTTTTATCATCAATTAATTTTTCTAATTCATGGGTAAAATGAAGCCCAGCGGTTGGGGCAGCGACCGCACCATCATGTTTGCTATAAACCGTTTGGTAATCTTCTAAATCCTGATCGTCAACAGGTCTTTGCGCTGCAATATAGGGTGGGAGCGGCATCACGCCAACATCATGCAGAGCCTTTGTTAATTCTTCTGCTGTGCGGTCAAACTGTAAAGTAACCTCGCCCATTTCGCCTTTCGCCTCGACCTTTGCAAAAAGTCTGTCAGAAAAATTTATTTTATCGCCCTCTTTTAATTTTTTTGCAGGTTTAACAAATGCCTTCCATAAGCCATGATCCATATTCATATGAAGCGTAATTTCAACCTTAGCATTACCTCTATTTGCTTCCCGAATGCCTTTTAGACGTGCGGGAATAACCCTTGTATCATTAAAGATCATCAAATCGCCCTCACGAAGATGGTGGGTTAAATCGGTTACCATTTCATCGCTAAGAGCTGCACCCTTCACCACAAGAAAACGCGCCCTATCACGGTTTGTAATAGGACGCAGAGCAATAAGTTCATTGGGTAACGAAAAATCGAATAAATCAACTTTCATTATTTTTCTCTTTAAATAATCGGGCGCAGATTACGCATCAGCGGCAACTTGCATTTTAACAATTTTATCTGGATTACCATTTTCTGTAAAGTCCATTCCTTCACCAACAGCAAGCCCATCAACAAGTTCCATGCCCTCTAAAACTTCGCCCCATACGCTATATTGACCATCAAGGAAATTTGCATCATCAAAACAGATGAAAAACTGGCTAGAAGCACTATCAGGACTTTGAGAACGAGCCATCGAACAGATACCACGTCCATGAGTTTTATCTGAAAATTCGGCCTTAATATTATTGCCGCTTCCCCCTGTTCCTGTACCATGCGGGCAGCCTACCTGCGCCATAAACCCAGATATAACACGGTGAAAAAGCAGCCCATCATAAAACCCGCTGCGGGCAAGTTCTTTAATTTGAGAGACATGTTTTGGAGCTAATTCCTCAAACATTTGAATTGTTACTCTGCCAGATTCGAGGTCAAGATAAAGAGTGTTTTCTAAATCCATTTTTTTACTTCCTTAAAATTTATACTATGGTTTTATATGTGTTTCTTTACATAATATTATTTTTTAAGCGTGTCACTCATAATTTGCATTTTGATAATTTTATCAGGATTTTTCATCTCTGGAACAACGCCTTTTTTAATATTATCAACAAATTCCATACCCTCTACAACTTCGCCCCAGACCGTATATTTGCCGTCAAGATGTTCTATGAATGAAAGGGTGATAAAAAACTGGCTATCTGCTGAATTTTCTTCTGCTGCGCGCGCCATAGACACTGTCCCCCGAAAATGCATGCGGTCAGAAAATTCAGCATCAAGATTAACGCCGCTTCCCCCAACACCTGTTCCCTCAGGGTCACCGCCCTGCGCCATAAAATTTGGCATAACTCTGTGCCATGTAAGCCCATCATAAAAATTTTTTCGTACAAGTTCTTTTATTCTTACAACTGTTTTTGGGGCTATTTTAGGGAACATTTTAATAACTACACGCCCATCTTTTAAATCAAGATACAAAGTATTTTCAGGGTCTAACTTACTGTTTTCTTGGGCTTTAGCAGGCATTATGACAAGCATTAAAACACAAATGGTTTTTAGCAATAATTTCATTTAATTTCCTATAAGGATTTTTTTAATTTATTTAAAAGACGTACCCGAATTTCAGCTGTCAAGAACTTTGAAACATCGCCGTCAAATTGGGCTATTTCTTTTACAAGTCTTGATGAAATAGCCTGCAAAGAAGGTTCAGCCATTAAAAATATTGTCTCAACATCGGGGTTAAGTTTTTGGTTCATCGCCGTCATTTGAAATTCATATTCAAAATCGGAAACCGCCCTTAATCCCCGAATAATAACATTAGCCCCAGAAGAGACCGCAAAATTCATCAATAAACTATCAAAAGATTGCACTTCAACAGAAAAACCCTGCTTGTTTAAAGAGACAACCTCTGCCTCAAGCATCTCTATTCTCTCATCTAATGAAAATAGAGCCTGCTTTGAAGGATTGGTAGAAATACCCAGAATCAAATGATCCACAAGTTTTGCGCTGCGGGCAATAATATCTAGATGTCCCAACGTTACAGGATCAAACGTTCCTGGATATAACCCAATTCTTTTTGGCATTTTCAAACCTTCTTATTCTTCTGCTGCATCATTATCTGGTACGTCATTTTCAGAAGCCTCTTCGCCTTCTTGGTCGGATTTTTCTTCATCTTCTTGTTCTGCCGCTTCTATAACACGGTCAATCGAAACAATTGTTTCAGCGTCACCAACTTTAAAGAGAGTAACTCCCTGCGTGTTGCGTCCTGCAATGCGCACGTCATGAACAGGCACTCTAATAAGCCGTCCATTATCCGTTACCATCATTAATTCATCTTCAATATTAATCGGGAAAGCCCCAATAACATCACCGTTGCGGTCAGAGGTTTCAATATTAATAATCCCAGACCCGCCCCGTCCTGTAACGCGGTATTCAAGAGCAGAAGTACGTTTGCCAAAACCATTAACCGTGACGCTTAAGATAAATTCTTCACGTTCTTCAATCTCAGAAAGCCTTTCAGAGCTAATCCCTTCTGGCACATCAGGTGTCTCCCCCCGTCTTTTTGCGCTTGCATATTTAAGATAAGCTGTACGGGCTTCTGTCGTCATATTAATATGATGCAGGATTGACATTGAAACAACTTCATCACCTTGCGCCAGCCTAATGCCCCGAACCCCGTCAGAATTTCTGCCTTTAAACAGACGTACTTTTGTCGCAGGGAAGCGAATAGATTTACCGCCTTTAGCAGCGATTAAAACGTCATCATCTTCTTGGCAAGCGGCGACCCCAATCAGCCTGTCCCCTTCGGAAAGCCTAATCGCAATTTTACCATTGGCTCTAACGTTAGAGAAATCAGAAAGAAGATTACGCCTTACATTCCCTTTTGCCGTAGAGAAAATAGCATGAAGCTCTTGCCAGCTATCCTCATCTTCTGGAAGAGGAAGAATAGTAGAAATCGTCTCCCCCTGCGCTAAAGGAAGAATATTAATCAGAGCTTTACCCTTAGAAGTCGGGCTACCAAGAGGAAGCTTCCAAACTTTCAGTTTATAAACCTGTCCAAAATTACTAAAGAAAAGAATAGGCACATGAGTGTTTGCAACAAAGACTTTTACAACATAATCTTCATCTTTTGTTTTCATGCCGCTGCGCCCTTTGCCGCCCCGTCTTTGGGCGCGGTAAGTCGTTAAAGGAACACGTTTAATATAGCCCGTATTTGATACTGTTACGACCATATCTTCTTGGGGAATCATATCTTCATCATCGAAGCCAGCTGCATAAAGCGTAATTTCAGAACGTCTTGGCGTTGCAAATTCTTCTCTATAGTCGGTCATTTCTTTCCGCATGATGGCATATAGTTTTTCACGGCTGCGTAATATGGAAATATAATATTCAATGTTTTTTGCGATTTCAGTCAGCTCACCGCCGATTTCTTCACGCCCCATACCTGTTAATCTATGAAGCTTAAGTTCTAAAATCGCCCGAACTTGTTTTTCTGAGAGCTTATATTTGCCATCAATAACCGCACGCCCCGGCTCGTTGATAAGCTCAATATAGCCAGCCACATCAACCGCATCCCAGTTTTCTGCCATTAAACTGGCTCTCGCCTCAGCAGGGTTAGGGGACTTTCGAATCATTGCAACAATTTGGTCAAGATTATTAACAGCGATCACAAGCCCGACTAAGGTATGGGCTCGGTCACGGGCTTTACCTAGTTTATATTTCTTACGTCTTGTAATAACTTCTTCACGGAACTTTATGAAAAGTTGAATAATGCGCTGTAAATTAAGAACTTCTGGTCGTCCGCCATTTAGCGCAAGTATGTTCGCTCCAAAACTGGTCTGAAGCGGCGTATAGCGGAACAGCTGATTTAGAACCACTTCGCCCACAGCATCTCGTTTAAGTTCAACCACAACCCGAACGCCTTGACGGTCAGATTCGTCTCTAATATCTGAAATGCCTTCAATTCTTTTACTGCGAACATTATCCGCAAAATTTTCAATCATGCGGGATTTATTAACTTGGAATGGAATTTCTGTAATGATAATTGCACTGCGCCCTGGGCGCACTTCTTCAATAGAAGTCTTGCCCCGCATAACAACAGAACCCCGCCCTGTTTCAAGGGCTGATTTACAGCCCGCAGTTCCCATGATAAGACCGCCCGTTGGAAAATCTGGACCAGGGACAATTTCATATAATTCTTCAAATGTTATTTCTGGATTATCAATATAGGCACAGCAAGCATCGATAACCTCACCCAGATTATGCGGCGGAATATTGGTCGCCATACCAACAGCGATCCCCCCTGCCCCATTAACCAAAATATTTGGAAAGCGTGCAGGAAGAACAATAGGCTCAGATTCACTTTCATCATAGTTCGACTGGAAAGCAACCGTATCTTTATCAATATCTTCTAAAAGTCCTTTAGCTGCCTTATCCATGCGGGCTTCTGTATAACGCATCGCAGCGGCTTTATCACCGTCCATAGAGCCAAAATTACCCTGCCCATCAATCAAAGGCAGACGAAGAGAGAATTTTTGCGTCATTCGAACCATAGCATCATAAATAGCCGTATCGCCATGAGGATGATATTTACCCATCACATCCCCAATAATACGGGCAGACTTACGATAAGATTTAGTCCAATCATAGCCATTTTCATGCATAGAATATAAAATTCTACGGTGAACGGGCTTTAACCCATCACGCACATCAGGAAGCGCACGAGACACAATCACGCTCATCGCATAATCGAGGTAAGAGGTTTTCATTTCCTCTTCAATTGTAATGGATGAAATATTGGGATCTTTAGGCTCTGAAATAATATTTTCGGTCAAAGATATACCCTTCTTAAATTATTATATAAATTTTAAATAAATTCACGTTTTTCTCTTGTTAAAAACCCTTATGAAAACGTAAAATATTAACTCATTATGAATAACAATTTTAACCTTTTATAGCAAGTATAAAGCTATAAAAAAATAGATTTTTCACTTGCTAATTCTTTAAAAATAATAGGCAAAATATCAGGGAAGAAAAAATGAGCTAAGTCATTGCTATATCTTATTTATTTAAAGAGGTTATTTAGAAAAAACATTAGAGCTTAGGCAGGGTTTTCATAGGGTGTTTTTTCAATAGCTGTGCCATAGGCAAAAAGCTCAACCGTTACAATGCTGTTAAATTGCCCTTTAGAGATAGAAGAGGTTTCAATACGCAGATTGTAAACCGCTTTTGATCCTTGCTTTCGGGCATTTTTTTTAAGTCTCAAAATAGCCTCTCTTCGAGCACGGGAAACTAATTTTTCATAGCCCTTTATCTCGCCCCCCAAAAGCTTTCGGATTATAGCTATAAACCCTGAAAAACTATCATGTGAAATCACGACCATACCCATTACAAAAGGCTCTTTAACAAGCTGCCCTGATTCTGGAATGCTTTTTGAGGAAAAAAGCAAAATATCGCGAAATTCTTTTTCGCCCTTTTCTAACGATTTTAAATGACTTTCTTCCGCAATTTTTCCGAAAACATACCCAAGAATAAGAAAGAGAATACTAATCCCAAAACCTAAGATGAAAAACCGATAATCAATTTCCTTTATATGTTCGAAATCCTCTATTAAATTAAGAAAATCCATGGCTTAAATATCCTGAACAACAACAGCAGAGCCATAAGCTAATAATTCTGCTGCGCCCTGCGTTACAGATGTTGTGGTGAAACGAACATTGATGACCGCATTTGCTCCAAGGATTTTTGCCTCTTCTTCCATACGGTACATTGCTGTATTGCGAGCATCTTCTAAAAGCTCTGTATAACCTTTCAGCTCACCACCAACAATATTCTTAAGACCTGCCATAATATCACGCCCAAAATGTTTGGATTGGACTGTACTGCCTTGAACAAGACCAAGGTGCTTAACTATTTTTTTCCCTGGAAGCATTTCCGTGTTAGATAGGATCATTATATTTCCTTTTATTTTTTAATGTTGAAAGCACCATAACATCTTTCAAAAAAAAGACCGCATGGACTAGGCAGTCCTGCATCCAGTGGATAAAAATCTTTATCTAAAATGGAATTTCATCATCAAGATTAGAATCTGTTGAAGATGAAGACGAACTGCTAAAATCATTTGAGGTCGCACCAGAAGAAGGCTTTGCGCCGTAATTACCAGATCCGCCGCCATAACCGCCGCCTTCGCTATTTCGGCTATCCAGCATTGTAAGCTCGCCGTTAAACCGTTGAAGAACGACTTCTGTGGTGTATTTTTCTATGCCCGCATTATCAGTCCATTTACGGGTCTGAAGCGCCCCTTCAAGATAGACTTTAGAGCCTTTTTTAAGGTAATTTTCCGCAATTTTACAAAGATGTTCATTAAAAATAACAACGCGGTGCCATTCAGTCCTCTCCCGCCGCTCGCCCGTTGCACGGTCTTTCCATGTATCAGAAGTTGCAACGCTTAATTGTGCAATCGGAGAGCCATCTTGAGTATGGCGGATTTCAGGATCATTTCCTAAATTTCCAATCAAAATAACCTTGTTAACGCTGCCCGCCATTTAAATATTCCTTTTAAAATTCTTATAGATTTATAATAAGAAAACAGACTACATAATAATCCATTTGCGAGCAAGGTAATATTCAAATTTTTAGCAAGGTAATATTTAAGAACAAAACAAAGAAAATAGGCTACATAATATTCAAAATTTCACCATTTTTTTAATTGAGAACAAAATAAGAACTTGACATATTGTAAAAAAAGGTCAAATTCCCTTTATGTAAAAAATTAAAGGTGATTATAAATGCTGACAAAAATTTCGGTTAAAGGGGCAAGGGAACATAATCTTCAAAATATTGATGTGGATATTCCCCGTGACAAATTAGTCGTCATTACAGGCCTTAGCGGATCGGGAAAATCATCTCTTGCCTTCGATACAATCTATGCAGAAGGACAAAGGCGCTATGTGGAAAGCCTTTCCGCTTATGCCCGCCAGTTCCTTGATCTTATGCAAAAACCTGATGTGGAATATATTGACGGGCTGTCACCTGCCATTGCAATCGAGCAAAAAACCACTTCTAAAAATCCACGCTCTACCGTTGGTACAGTAACGGAAATTTACGATTATTTGCGCCTGTTATTTGCCCGCATTGGAATCCCCTATTCCCCTGCAACGGGGCTGCCGATCCAAAGCCAAACCATTAGCCAGATGACCGACCGTACGATGGAACTTAAAACGGGGACAAGATTTTACCTTCTCGCACCGATTGTTCGGGGCAGAAAAGGCGAATATAAAAAAGAATTTGCAGAGCTTCTTGCGAACGGTTTTCAACGGATTAAAATTGATGGTGAATTTTATGAGCTGGAAAATACGCCGCCTTTAAATAAAAAGATTAAACATGTAATAGAAGTTGTTATAGACCGCCTTATCATTAAAGAAGGGTTAGAACAGAGACTTGCAGATAGTTTCGAGACCGCTCTTAGGCTAGCTGATGGTCTTGCTATTATAGAACTGGCAGATAAAAATGCCGATAAAAACACTGGGGAAGAGAGAATAATATTCTCTGCAAAATTTGCCTGCCCCACGTCGGGTTTTATGATCGAAGAGATTGAGCCGAGGCTTTTTTCATTTAACAATCCTTTTGGAGCATGTCCAAGCTGTGATGGGCTGGGCAAAAGCCTGTATTTTGATCCTGAACTTGTTGTTCCCGACAAAGGCAAAGCTCTTAATGAAGGCGCGCTTGCTCCTTGGGGAAAATCAAATGCTCCTTATTACATTCAGACCCTAGAAAGTCTTGCTAAGCATTATAATTTTAATATCAGCTACCCATGGAAAAAACTTACTAAAAAAGTTCAAAAAATCTTGCTTTATGGCAGCGATGGTGAAAAAATTGAAATGCTGTACCGTGATGATAAAAGAAAATATAAAGTCGATAAAAGCTTTGAAGGCGTAATCGGTAATATCAGCCGAAGATGGCGTGAAACAGATAGTAACATGATGCGTGAAGAGCTGGGTAAATATCAAAGCTCTGCTCTTTGTGAAAAATGCTCTGGATTTCGCCTAAAAGAAGAAGCTTTAGTGGTGAAAATTAATAAAAAACATATTGGTCAAATCACTCAAATGTCTGTGGCGCAATGTTATGAATGGTTTCAAGCCTTAAGCGGAACATTGACAGATAAAGAAAATGAAATCGCATCACGCATTTTAAAAGAAGTGACCGAAAGGCTTGGGTTTCTTAATAATGTGGGGCTTGATTATATTAATCTATCCAGAAATAGCGGCACATTATCGGGCGGAGAATCTCAAAGAATCCGTCTTGCTTCACAAATAGGCTCTGGTCTGACGGGCGTGCTTTATGTGCTTGATGAGCCATCTATCGGGCTTCATCAAAGAGATAATGAAAGACTGCTTGAAACATTATGTAACCTGCGAGATATGGGCAATAGCGTTATCGTGGTTGAACATGATGAAGATGCTATTATGGCAGCAGATCATGTGATTGATATGGGGCCGGGCGCAGGCGTTCACGGCGGCATTATTGTCGCAGAAGGAACGCCGCAAGATATTCTTGACCATAAGGATAGCCTAACGGGGCAATATCTTTCTGGCGTTAAATCTATTCCTATTCCTGCGGTGCGCCGTAAAGGTCATATGGCAGGAAAAAAACACAAAGAAATTACCATTAAAAATGCGACGGCGAATAATCTTCAGGGCGTTACGGTTTCTATCCCACTGGGAACAATGACCTGCATTACGGGGGTATCGGGCAGCGGAAAATCAACGCTGACGATTGATACTCTTTATAAAGCCGCTGCTCGAAAGCTAAATAATAACCGCAATATTCCCGGGGCGCATGATGATATTACGGGGCTTGAATATACCGATAAGATTGTTCAAATTGACCAGTCCCCCATTGGGCGTACTCCTAGATCAAACCCTGCAACATATACAGGGGCGTTCACGCCGATTAGAGAATGGTTCGCAGGATTACCAGAATCGAAACTGCGAGGCTATAAAGCGGGCCGGTTTTCGTTCAATGTGAAAGGCGGCAGGTGCGAAGCGTGCCAAGGGGACGGCGTTCTTAAAATTGAAATGCATTTCTTGCCCGACGTTTATGTTAAATGTGACATCTGTGAAGGCAAAAGATATAATAGAGAGACATTAGAAGTTAAGTACAGAGGCAAAAATATTTCGGACATATTAGATATGACCGTCGAAGAAGGTGCTGAATTTTTTAAAGTTGTTCCTAGCATTTATGATAAATTCCATATGCTTGAAAAAGTGGGGCTTACCTATATTCAAGTGGGACAGTCGGCAACGACCTTATCGGGCGGTGAAGCCCAAAGAATTAAACTTGCCAAAGAATTATCAAAGAGAGCAACGGGGCGAACGCTTTATATTTTAGATGAGCCAACAACAGGGCTTCATTTTGAAGATATTCGAAAATTACTTGAAGTGATTAGCGCATTGGTGGATACAGGAAATACAGCTATTATTATCGAACATAATTTAGATGTGATTAAAACGGCTGATTGGGTTATTGATTTAGGGCCAGATGGCGGCACGGGCGGCGGCGAAATTGTAGCCACTGGAACGCCTGAAGATATTGCAAAATGTGAAAGAAGCCACACGGGTTACTATCTTAAAAAATTATTGGAGAAAGTAAATTAATATAAAGACCATGGTCTCTTGCCTACTGCTATGCGGCTATTAGTGAAGGTAAAGTTATTAATATCTTTTCTTTTATTGGAGGATAAAAAAATAGCATATGATCCATTATTGTAAATGTCCCATTTATCAATGACTAATTTTGGTTTTTGACATTTAATTTCAATAGGAATTAAACCAATAACAATATCTGCATTTTCACAATCTTCATGTAAAGCATTTTCGTTTTTTACAAAAGCGATTACATGATCTTTTATGCGGTAAATACAGCTTAATTTATCGCATTTAATCCAGCTTTCATCACGATCTGTCCATTTTTTTAACTTTATTCCACTGTAAAGATCTGCCCATTCATTTTGTATTCTCTTGCTTAAACGCAGGCTTGAAACAAACAGTTCTTGCTTGTTATTTGTGACCGCAAAATATAAAGCCTTTGGATCTAATAATATATCTGGTTTTTTTGCGTTTAAATTCAAACCTATGCCGATAAAAAACGTAGCAACCCCTATGATGCGCCATTTTTCTTTCCAGAGTAGAAACCATAATGCGCTGATAATAATAATATAAAAACTTAACGGATTTAGCTTTGGAACATAAATTGTTGAACTGGGCTGATTTGATATGTAATGCGCAATATTGAGCATCATTTCAATACCCTCGCACATTGGCAGCAGGCTAATATGTTCAAGCCCAAAAGGCAGCAAGAGCAAAGTCAGCAATAAAAAAGGCATGATCCAAAATGTTATAATCGGCATAACCAATAAATTTGCTATAATTCCGTAGATTGGCAAGTGATTAAAATGATAAATCACAATAGGAGCAATAGCGATTTCTGCGATGAGGGCGGTAAAAATTGTTGCAAGAAAATAATAAAATATCTTACTGATAAACCCATATTTAGAATCTTTTTTTGAGAAAAACCGATCACCATATTTTTCGTAAAAAAAGACCAGCCCTATCACAGCCGCAAAAGACATTTGAAAGCTGACCGATAGTAAAGCTTCGGGGGAAAAAATTAGAATTACTGTCGCTGCAATAGCAATTATTCTAAGGGAAATTGACTTTCTGTTGAATAATATCCCGCTTAACATTATGAGAACCATGATATAGGCTCTCATTGAAGGAACTCCCATTCCGCTCAAAAATAGATATATTGCACCGGCTATCATTGCTATTATTGCCGCATATTTTTTTGTGGAAAAGAATAATGCAGCGCTGCCAAAGGACGTTAATAACAACCGTGATATAAAAAAAACAGCCCCGCATAAAAGCCCCATATGAAGCCCTGATATAGCAAGAACATGGGCAAGACCTGCATTTCGCATTGCTTCATAATCTGATTTATCAATCGCCCCTCTCATGCCTGTAATTAACGCACTTGCAACGGCGTAGCTTCTTTTTCTGTTAAGTCTTTGCTCATTTTCAGGGCTTATAATTTCAGCTTTATCATTAATTTTTGTCTCTGCGCTGTTGCTTGCCCTTAATATTCTTTCATGAATGTTCGAGCGTATAGAATTTATCGTTCCATGCTGAACGCTCTCTGAAATCACTTTAATTTTTGACAGGGAAAAGCCCGTAGCTCCTATTCCTTTAAACCATAAATACTGTCCATAATGAAACCCGTCTGGATAAGAAGGCATTGGCGGAGGGTTTAAAATTGCAAAAACCTCAATGATATTCCCCGTTTTTGGTATTTTATCGAAACGCCGGACTAGCATTTTAATTTTTGCAGAAAACTCTTGGATTCTACGGTTAGATTTATTTTTAAAGGTCAGTTTTACTTTATCTATAATAATAGATAAGCCCCCTTTACTATTGATCTGCGCACTTACCACCTGCCCTCTTACAAGAACAGACTTTTGTTTTATCTTTAAGATTTCAACATCAAGAAGAGATATCCTAACTTTAGCAGCTAAAAACCCCGCCGCAAAAATGCTTAGAACAAACAAAAAATATCTGAACTTAAACTTATATATAAAAGAGAGCCCGCATCCCAAAAATAAGGCAGCTGTAATACTGTAAACATAAAAAGAAGGAGGCTCAACAGGCAATGAAAAATAAAGCCCAATTCCAAAAGCAAGAATAACAGGAAACCAGAGCATTAAACGCCCGCTTTCCTTTGGTATTATTTGCGTGATATAAGAAAAAGAAATCAGTTTCATGCCCTCAATTCTAAAAAATACTAATATGCATGTTAGTTTAAGTAAGATTATACGAAAAACACGAGTAAATTAACCTTATTTATTAACATATATCATAAGATGCTTTCTTTTTAAGAGGTTTTTGTGCTAGAAAGCATTCAAGCATCTTTAATGTGTTATTCATTTGGTTTAAATTTCATTTCCTGAATTTCAATATACACCTTAATTTACATTAATAAATAAGAATAGGTTTCGAGCTATATGGCTGACACTTCGCAAAAGGTTGTAACGCGCTTTGCCCCTTCACCAACAGGATTTTTACATATTGGTGGTGCAAGAACAGCTCTATTTAATTGGCTTTTTGCAAAACATCATGGCGGCGAATTTCGCCTTCGCATTGAAGATACAGACCGAAAGAGATCTACGCAAGAAGCCACACAGGCTATTTTCGACGGAATGGAATGGCTCGGGCTTACGTCTGATAAAGAGCCTATTTTTCAATATGCACGGCGCAGCAGACATGCAGAGGTTGCAGAAGAGCTTTTAAAGTCTGGACATGCCTATCATTGTTATTGCTCGAAAGAAGAGCTTGCAGAAATGCGTGATGAAGCCCGTAAAAATGGCTCTCCCGTTAGTTATAACGGTAAATGGCGTGATAAAAGCCCTTCAGAAGCCCCTAAAGATATAAAACCTACCGTCAGATTTAAAGCACCGAAAGAAGGACAAACGGTAATTCATGATCTGGTT
This sequence comes from Emcibacteraceae bacterium, assembly GCA_016744185.1. Lineage (GTDB taxonomy): Bacteria > Pseudomonadota > Alphaproteobacteria > Sphingomonadales > Emcibacteraceae > Pseudemcibacter. The sequence continues at coordinate 22,073 of JADGEY010000009.1, forward strand.
CAGGGAGATGTTATCACACAAAATGATCATTTAGATGACATGATTTTACTGCGTGCTGATGGCTCGCCAACCTATATGTTATCTGTCGTTATAGACGATTATGATATGGAAATAAGTCATGTAATTAGAGGAGACGACCATCTTGTTAATGCCGCCCGCCAAGCGCAGCTTATTAAAGCCATTGGCTGGGAACTTCCTGCATATGCTCATATTCCCCTTATTCATGGAGCAGACGGCGCAAAGCTTTCAAAACGCCACGGCGCACTCGGCGTTGATGCTTACCAAAAAATGGGCTATCTTCCCGAAGCGGTTAAAAATTATATTCTTCGGCTTGGCTGGTCACATGGCGATGATGAAATCATTTCAGAAAAGCAGGCTATTGAATGGTTTGATACGGATGGTCTTGGCAAGTCCCCTTCCCGTTTTGATTTTGCAAAATTAGAAAATCTAAACGGTCATTATATACGTGACGTTCTTTCCAATGAAGAACTTTTAAAAACGATTAAACCTGCGCTAGAGAAACTATTGGGTAAAGAAATTAATCCAAAAGAGGAGATCCTTCTGCTTTCTTCTCTTGATGAATTTAAAACGCGTTCAAAAAATATTAATGACCTTGCTGCATCACCCTTGTTTTTATTTGCGCAGCGCCCGCTTAGCATTATCCCAAAAGCGGAAAAGCTTTTAAATGACGATGCAAAAATTATCATGGGTAAGCTCCATAATTCTTTGTCTTCCCTCAACAATTGGACAAAAGAGGATTTAGAGCAGGCCGTAAAAGACCTATCTGAAAAAGAAAATTTAAAATTAGGCAAATTATTGCAGCCCGTTAGGGCGGCTCTTACGGGAAGTAATGTTTCCCCTAGCGTATTTGAAATATTCATTTGGCTCGGCAAACAAGAAACATTAAACCGCATGGGCGATTATTCGAGCTTTGAATAATTTCTTATGTAGAAAATAAAATTCTCTATTTTTATTAAAATAAAGAATTTCTTTAACCAATTGCATTATATCTTGTTTTGAAAAACAACATATGGGCAACATATGACAAAAACCTATTAAGTTACATAAGGTATTTATAACCTGTAACTTAACTGTACAATATTGAAAGGTCACAGGTTCATGACAGAAAAATTTGAAAAAACTATATCTGACAAAAAAGCAACTTTAACGATAGGAGAAAAATCTTATGAATTCTCTATTTTTGGAGGAAGCGTTGGGCCTGATGTAATTGATATTCGCAGCTTATATGCGCAAACAGATCATTTTACCTATGACCCTGGTTTTACATCTACTGCAAGCTGTGAATCTACTATTACTTATATTGATGGTGATAAGGGTGAACTGCTTTATCGTGGCTATCCTATTAACCAGCTTGCTGAAAATAGTGATTTTATGGAAGTATCCTATCTTCTTTTAAATGGCGAGCTTCCTTCTCAAGAAGAAAAAGATAAATTCGTTAATGACATCACCTACCATACGATGGTTCACGATCAATTAAACCGCTTCTTTTCTGGTTTTCGCCGTGATGCGCATCCGATGGCTATTATGTGCGGCGTTGTCGGTGCAATGTCAGCTTTTTATCATGATAATCAAGATATATCAGACCCAGAGCAACGTAAAATAGCCTCTTATCGCCTTATTGCTAAAATTCCAACAATTGCAGCAATGGCTTATAAATATTCTGTGGGACAGCCTTTTGTATATCCTAGAAATGATCTTAATTATGCAGAAAATTTCCTTCATATGACATTTGGCGTTCCTCAATGTGAAGATAAAAAAGTTAACCCTATTCTTGCCGATGCAATGGATAAAATATTTATCCTTCATGCTGATCATGAACAAAATGCTTCCACCTCTACGGTTCGCCTTGCAGGCTCATCTGGCGCAAATCCATTTGCTTGTATTGCGGCTGGTATCGCATCACTTTGGGGCCCTGCTCATGGCGGCGCAAATGAAGCTTGCCTTAATATGCTAGAAGAAATTGGCACAGTAGACCGCATTCCAGAATTTGTGGCAAAAGCAAAAGACAAGAATGATCCATTCCGTCTTATGGGATTTGGACATAGGGTCTATAAAAACTTTGATCCCCGCGCAACGGTTCTTCAAGAATCTGCTCATAAAGTTTTAAAAGAGCTTAATATTGACGATCCTTTACTAGATGTTGCGATGGAACTTGAAAGAATTGCAAGAGAAGATCCCTATTTCATTGAAAAGAAACTATACCCTAATGTAGATTTTTATTCTGGCATTATCCTCAAAGCAATGGGCTTTCCAACAAGTATGTTCACAGTGCTGTTTGCTCTGGCACGTACAGTGGGCTGGATTTCGCAATGGAGCGAAATGATTGTTGACCCAACACAAAAAATTGGTCGCCCTCGCCAGTTATTTACAGGTTCAACAGAACGTAAATATAAAGATATTAACAACAGATAATTCTACCCCTTTAGAATAAAAAAAGCCCTGCATCAAATAAATGCAGGGCTTTTTTTATTAATTTTAAAAACTGTTAGACTGCAAACATTGCTTTAAATTTTGCTTCTGCAACAACTTTACCATCAACTTTTGCTTTTCCTATAAAGCTCCAGATATTTCTTCTTTCTTTATCTTTTTCAACATGAAATTCTAACATATCCCCTGGCAGAACGGGTTTTCGGAATTTTGCGCTGTCAATTGACATGAAATAAACGATTTTTCCTTCCGCCTCTTCCCCAAGAGTTAGCATCACCAATGCAGCGGCTGTTTGCGCCATTGCCTCAACAATTAAAACGCCTGGCATAACAGGGTGACCAGGGAAATGCCCCTGAAAAAAAGGCTCATTAATCGTAACGCCTTTAACGCCAACCGCCGAGCGTCCAAGAGTAATATCTTTTACTTTATCGATAAAAAGCATTGGGTAGCGGTGCGGAATAAGTTCTTTAATACGAATAATATCAATATCATCAGCTTTTATATTTTCTTCAGTCATTAGATTTCCTCCATATAAGTTTGTTGCATATCTTTAATTTAAAGATACTCCTGATTTAAAAATAAAAAAACCCCGCTATCATAATATCAAGCGAGGTTTTATTTGTTTTTCCTAAATTATTTTTTAGGAGGATATTCTAACTTCAATGCTGGAAGTTTTGCATCTAAAAGCTCAAGAACCGTCGTTGTTACATCCATTCCAGTACCTGGTTTTTTAGCAATAACAAATCTTGTATCTAAAATCATAGTCGCTTTATAATCTTTTAAAATTTTTTGATAAATTGGTTTAAGCGCTTTATTAATTTTCATTGTAGCGGCTTGTAATGCAGCTTGAACTTGGCGTTCTTTAAGCTGTTTATCTTTATCATATTTATTAATTTTTAATTGAAAAGCTCTCACTTTAGCTTCATAGGCTTCTTTACTCAGAATAGTATTTTTCTGTTTCTGAATTTTTTCGCCTTCTGCTTTTAATTTAGCTTGAACTTCTGTAATTTCTTTTTGAAAATTAACTCGAATCTGACCTAGCTGTTTTTCAAGATCTTTACCCGCGGCGGATGTTTGCATAATCCGCGCACTATCAATAAGAGCAATAGTTGTTTTCTGCAAAGCTCCTGCCGCTTGCGCATTACTTGCTCCCAATGTACTAGCAGCTGATGTTGCAATGATTCCCACCATTGCAATTTTAATTATTTTTATCATATTTATCATATTTAAATCTCTATCCGATATTTAAGTTTAAAATCTTTGCCCAATATTAAATTGGAAAAATTCTGTGCGATCATATTTATCATGAACTATTGCTTTAGCCAAATCAATTCTAAAGGGGCCAAAAGGTGAAACCCAAGAAAAGCCAATTCCGGCAGATATTCTCGGTTTATAAGAATCTCCTACAATACGAGAATATGCTTTTGTTCCATCTGATAATAACCTTGAATCACTCGCTTTTTCATCTATAGACCAAACAGAACCAACATCAACAAAAGCACTCGCCTCTATCCCAAGTTCCCTTGCCCCTGAACCAAGGGGAACAAATAACTCTAACGTTGTCTTATAAAAAGCATTCCCGCCCAGCGCATTCGTATGGCGGTCTGTAAGATCCATTCCTTCCAATTCTTTTGGAAGTTCTCTCGGTCCAAGACCTCTTTGCTCAAATCCCCGCATTCTTGGCGTTCCAAGAAAGAATCTATCATTCCAGCGGACTTTAGAACCTAGACCATTAATATAGCCTGTTTCAATTTTAAAATTCATAATCCAGCGTTTATAAACAGGAATATAAATATCATAATTAAAGCTTGCCTTTGCGTATTTTACATTGCCGCCAAGACCTGCAAATTCAGCGTTAAAAACAATCCTTTGACCGCTATTGGGATGAGAGGGATTATCCACAGAATCATATGCTATCGCCGCCCCAATCATAGAAGTCACGTATCTGCCCGCATTATTATCAAGGTAAGGACTTCTATAGCTTTGAAGCGTTTTAATATCTGCCCGACGAATAGTATATCTTGTTTGCGCCGTAATATATTCACTGATAGGAAAGCCAAATCTAAGATTACTTCCAAGAGTAGAGGCTTTATATGATGCTGTTTGCCCATAATCCATATCTTGTAAATATAAATCAACCCCCGCTAATACATTGCGTCCAAGGAAATAAGGCTCCGTAAAGCCTAAATTAATATTTTTAGAATATTTAGACCATTGCAATGACGTTCGTATATTCTGCCCCCTGCCCATGAAATTCTTTTGGGTAAGACCTAATTGAATTGAAAATTTAGTAGCATTTGAATAGGCAATACCAAAATTAAACTCGCCCGTTGGCTGCTCTTCAACATTAACTTCAAGCACCATACGGTCGGGGCTGTCCCCTTCAATTCTTTCAATTTCAACTTCTTTAAAAAAGCCAAGACTTTTAATTCGGATTTTAGAACGATTTACTTTAAATGTATTAAAAGCATCTCCCTCAACAAGGCGCATTTGACGGCGAATAACATTATCATGGGTTACGGTATTTCCCGTAATAACAATACGGTCAACATAAACTCTAGGCGCTTTATTAACAACGTAAGTCACAGATACTGTACGGTTTTTTCTGTCAACCTTAGTTCTAGGACGAATAGACACAAAAGCATAGCCCCGAAGCCCCGCAATATCGGTTAGATATTCAACAGTCTGATCCGTGGCTTTTAAGTTGTAGGTATTTCCCTCTCTTGTAAAAACTAAAGATTCTAATAATTCATTTGGTAGCTCTTTAATCTTACTCTCAACTTTAATTTTACCAAATTTAAAAACTTTACCTTCTTCTAAGGTGATATTGACAAAAAAGAATTCTTTATCCGTATTAAGTTCAGCCACAGCCGATGTAACTCTAAAATCTGCATAGCCTTGAGAAAGATAGAAATCCCTTAGTTTCTGGCTATCGTAGCTTAAGCGATCAGGATCATAAGTATCATGGGAGGTTAAAAAACGCCACCAACGTGATTCTTTTGAAATAAGAACCGCCTTTAAATCATCATTACTGAATATCTTATTTCCAACGAAATTAATCCGTCCAATTTTACTTTTTGGACCTTCGCTTATTTCAAAAACAAGATTAACGCGGTTTTGATCAAGTTCGATAACCTTTGGCTCAATAGAGGCTGCAAAACGCCCCCCTTTTCGGTAAAGGTTAAGCAGACGCTGTACATCTGCCCTCACCTTTGATCTTGAAAATACAATACGGGGGCGCAGTTTAATTTCTTCATAAAGTTTTTTAGCTTTTTTATATTTATTACCTTCAAAAACAATTCTGTTAATAATGGGGTTTTCATTGACCACAACAACAAGAACCGATCCTTTGCGCCCAATATCAACATTTGCAAATAGCCCCGTGTTGAAAAGACGTTTCATAGACGCATCGCTTAAAGAATTGGTATATATATCGCCTCTACGAAGAAGTAAGTATGATTCAACAGTAGAAGATTCTATCCTCTGATTCCCTGTGACCTGAATATCACTAATCGCAATTTGCGCCTGAGCAGAACCGCTGCTTAACGCAATGGTTATACTAGCGAGGCAAACCATAATCACTTTAAAGAATTGATTTTTCAAAGATTCCAGCCTTTTATTTGTTCTCGATATTATCAAAATAGAAAAAGTCCTAAACATTATGATCCTTTAATTTTTACTCTTATTTTGTAAGGTCATTTACAGTAGCGAATATCATTAACCCAGAAAGCAATAACAGTCCAACACGAAATCCATATTCTTGTGCTTTTTCACTCATTGGTCGCCTAAAGATCGCTTCATAAGCATAGAAAAACAAATGCCCCCCATCAAGAAGCGGGATAGGAAATAAATTAATCAGCCCTAAATTAATTGAAACCATCGCAGCAAAAAAAATCAGTGAAGCAATTCCATGCTCAAAAAATTGACCTGCATATTTTCCAATTCCAATAGGCCCGCTCATTTCTTTTACAGATCTTTTGCCCGTAATCATTTGAGAAATGCCTCTTAAAGATCTGTTTATGATTTCTTGAATTTCAACGGTCGCTGCCCCTACAGCAGAAAAAACACCATGTTCTTTTATTTTAAAAGTACCTTTTTTACCTAATATACCAATCAAAGGTCTTGTGATTTCATTACCAAATCTATCTGTTGTCGGAACTTTATTAGGGACAATATTTATTGTTAAAAGCTGTCCCCCTCGGTCAACAACAAATTCAATTTCATCGCCAACATTCATGGAAATAGCACCGATCAAATCATCATATCTTTCAACATCCCTGCCGTCCACCTGAATAATATGGTCATCAATTTCCATACCTGCTTTTTGCGCTGCTGAATTTTCTGAAAAACTACCCACAATTGCAGGTGTGTAATTTTGCCCATTCAGAAAGAAAAGACCCGCTAATATGGCTAATGCTAAAATAAAATTAGCAAGGGGTCCTGCAAAAACAATCGCAGATTTTTGCCATAATTTTTTAAATTGAAAAGCTACAGATTTTTCAGATTCTGTCATCTCCTGCCCGGCCTTGGTATCAGGCGTGCTTGCCGCTGTCATATCACCAAAGAACTTTACATATCCGCCCAGAGGGACATAGCTAATTTTCCATCTTGTTCCATGCTTATCATTCCAGCCAAAGATTTCAGGCCCAAAGCCAATAGAAAAAACAACAACCCTAACCCCACACAGGCGCGCGGTAATATAATGCCCCCATTCATGTATGAAAACCAAAATGCTTAATACCAATATAAAAGCAAATGCTGCTTGAGCAATATCCAAAAGTCCGTCCATTAAACCATTTCTCTCTTAAATAAGCTCAGAAGCTTTTATTCTTGTTTCCTCGTCCTTAGCGTAGAGCGCTTCGAGCGAAGTTATTTTTTCTGATCCCATAATTTCTAAAGTTTGCTCTATTATTTGAACAATTTTTAAAAATTTTATCTTACCCTCTAAGAATGCATAGACTGCGACCTCATTTGCAGCATTGAGGATTGTAGGGGCAGTTCCGCCCAATTGCAATGCTTCTCTTGCAATTTTAGTCGCAGGAAAGTTTATTTCATCAACATCGAAAAAATCAAGCAGTCCTATTTCTTTAAGATTCAATGCCTTAGCAGGGGTGAGCTTTCGGCTAGGATAATTCATTACATAAGAAATTGGAATGCGCATATCGGGCGATCCAAGCTGCGCTAAAACCGTTCCGTCCACATAAGAAACCATTGAATGAATAACAGATTGAGGGTGAATAATAATATCAAGCTGGTTAATTTCAATAGGAAAAAGATGATAAGCTTCAATAAGCTCAAGCCCCTTATTCATCATTGTTGCGCTATCAACAGATATTTTAGCTCCCATTTTCCAGTTAGGGTGGGCAATAGCCTCGGCAGGAGAGATATTTTGCATTTGGGGCAAGCTTCTCCCCCGAAAAGGTCCGCCAGAAGCGGTTAAAGTAATCTTATCAATTTTATCAGCCTGCTTTGGGTCTAAAACCTGAAATATTGCATTATGCTCTGAATCAACAGGCAGCAGCCTTGAGCCTGACTGACGAGCAAGGTCAATCATTAATTCGCCTGCGCAAACAAGGCATTCTTTATTGGCAAGCGCAATATCCGTGCCTTTACGAACGGCCGATAAAGTCGCTTCAAGCCCCGCAGCACCCACAATTGCTGCCATAACAATATCATTTTCGGATTCTGCTGCTTCATTTAAAGCTGTCCGCCCTGCCATTGCTTTGATTTTAGTGCCGCTTAAAGCCTGTTTTAAATCTTCATAAAGAGTTTCGTCCGCAATCACAGCCATTTCAGCATTAAGAGATTTTGCTTGCGCTGCTAGCCTATCCACATTTTTATGAGCGGTTAAAGCAACAACATCATAATTCTGGCGGTCTCTTTCAATTAAATCGATAGTGCTAAGCCCAATAGACCCCGTTGACCCTAAAATTGATATTTTTTTCAAATGATTATACCCATATCAGAAAGGTTTAAAGAATATCATTGCTGCCACAAGCGGAATAACAAAAACAACGCCGTCAACCCTGTCCATAATCCCCCCATGCCCAGGAATAATTGCGCCAGAATCTTTTACATTAAATCTTCTTTTTAAAGATGATTCATATAAATCACCAATTTGACTCCAAATAGCAAGAAAGCCTGAAATAAGAGCGATTTGCCATAAAGAAACGCCAAATTCAAAATAATAAGCCGCAGCAGAACCCGTAATCATTGCAAGAATGCCCCCCCCAGCCAGACCAGACCATGTTTTATTAGGGCTTATTTTAGGAGCCATTTTAGGGCCGCCAATATTTTTTCCTGCAAAATAGCCGCCCGTATCCATCGACCAGACAATAATCATTGCCCAAAGAACAATATAGCCACCATCAGAAGAAGAGCTGCGCAGCCAAAGCAGAGAAACGGCGGGAATAAGAGCGTAGATTAGACCAATTAAAGCCCATTTAGCTGAATTTTTATTTAAAAAAGCAACAGCAATTGTAATCAGCGCACCAATTCCTAAAAAAATAAAATTTACCACGCCGTAAAAATAAAGACTGATAATTGCATATAATACGATAAGACATTGCATGGTAAAAGTCAGCGAGACCCCCTTGCCTTCACAAATATTATTCCATTCAAAAAGAATAAGTCCCGAAAGAGCAATAACAAGACCAAGATAAGAATATTCACCCTTTAAAATAATATAGACTGCGGCAGGCAGCATGACGGCAGCCGATAAAACCCGAACTCCTAAGTCACTTTTTTTCTTAATATTTTTGCTCTCTTCTAAGATTTTATGATCTTGCGCCATAACGCCTATCCCGTTTATGATATTCTGTAATTGCGTGAGCTAGACTATCTTCCGTAAAGTCAGGCCAAAGCAGATCCATAAAAACAAATTCAGAATAAGCTGCTTGCCAAAGCAAGAAGTTACTGAGCCTCTGTTCTCCACTGGTTCTGATAATAAGGTCAGGATCAGGGATATTAGCGGTATAAAGATGCTGCCCAATCATCTTTTCTGTAATATCCTCTGACTTAAGCTCTCCCGATTTAACTTTTTCAGCAATTAATTTAGCCGCCCGAACAATTTCAGCTTGTCCGCCATAATTCATCGCAATAATAAGCTCTAATTCAGTGTTCGCTTTTGTTTTCTTTTCAGATTCTTCTATAAGGTCAATAATAGGTTGGTTAAGCTGCGATCTATCGCCAATGAAGGTAATTTTGATGTTTTTTTCATGAAGCTCACGAACTTCTTTTTTTAAATAATGCTGCAAAAGCCCCATTAAAGCATGAACTTCTTCATGAGGCCTGTTCCAATTTTCGGAAGAAAAAGCATAGAGCGTTAAATATTTAACCCCCATATCTTTCGCCGCTTGTATAGATTTTCGAACAACCTTTACGCCTTTTTTATGACCTGCAATTTTAGGCAGCAAGCGTTTTTTAGCCCAGCGTCCATTACCGTCCATAATAATCGCCACATGACGAGGAGGAGCAAGCCTATGGTGTTCATTTTCTTTACGGTCATTAGATTCAGCTTTTAGCATAATTTAAACCTTTGCCTTAAACCTGCATAATTTCTACTTCTTTTTCCGCCACAAGGCTATCAACATCGGCAACCATTTTATCTGTTAATTTTTGAGTTTTTTCGCCCTGAAGTTTTTGCTCATCTTGGCTTATATCGCCATCTTTTTCAGCTTTTTTAAGAGCGTCCATTCCATCACGGCGCACATTACGAATAGAGATTTTAGCCGCCTCGCCGTATTTGCCCGCAATCTTACAAAGCTCTGCACGGCGTTCTTCATTAAGAGCCGGAATAGGAATGCGTATTGTCTGCCCATCGACAACAGGGTTAAGCCCAAGACCTGCATTACGAATGGATTTTTCAGTAGCTGCAACCATTGTTTTATCCCAAATAGAAACAACAATTAATCTTGATTCAGGCGTTGATACATTACCCACTTGATTAAGCGGCATTTTAGAGCCATAAGCATCAACCATCACAGGATCAAGTAAATTTACAGATGCCCGCCCTGTCCGAAGACCTTTAAATTCATTTTTTAGATTTTCCAAAGCGCCCAGCATACGGCGATCAAGACCTTTAATATCAAAAGACATAGTTTTAGCTCCTATTGGACTATTGTAAAGGCGCCTTCACCTTTAATTACGCTATTAAAATTACCTTCATTTTCAAGAGAGAAGACAATGATTGGAATATTATTTTCACGGCATAACGCAATTGCAGCCGCATCCATCACTTTTAAATCATCTCTTAAAACATGCATAAAGCTAATAGTATCATATTTTTTTGCATTTGCGTCTTTTTTAGGATCTGCATTATAAATACCATCAACTTGAGTACCTTTAAATAACCCATCACAGTTCATTTCAGCCGCCCGAAGGGCCGCTGCTGAATCTGTTGTAAAAAAAGGATTACCCGTTCCAGCGGCGAAGACAACAACACGCCCTTTTTCCATATGACGCATTGCTTTACGCCTAATATAAGGCTCGCAAACGGACGCTATTGGAAAGGCGGACTGCACTCTTGTATCAAGACCGATTTCTTCGAGTGCGCTTTGAATTGCAATCGAATTCATAACGGTGGCAAGCATGCCCATATGATCTGCAGAAGTTCTATCAATTCCCGATGCAACCCCAGACATTCCCCTAAAAATATTACCTGCCCCCACAACAATGCAAACCTGAATGCCATTATCATGGACTTCTTTTACTTCTCTTGCGATGCGGGTAACCATTGCAGGGTCAATACCATAATCCTTTACCCCCATTAAAGCCTCACCCGAAAGTTTAAGCATTATCCGTTTTAATTCAGGCATTTCAGCTTTACGGTTAAATTTATCCGTCATCAATATTCCTACTTAATTTAAGTATTAATTATTTTTGTGCATTTTGCGCCAGACAGCCCCATAAGTCCAGAGTCTTTATTTAATTTTAATCATTTATATAAAATAAAGGCTCATTTTTTTAATTACATTATTTGTAATAAAAAAATGAGCCTAAAATAAGTCTAAAAAAGACAGCTCTGAAAATTATTTTCCAGACATTGTTGCAGCAACTTCGGCGGCAAAATCTTCTTCTTTTTTCTCAATTCCTTCGCCAAGCGCAAAACGCATATAGCCCGTAAGCTTAATATCTGTACCTGCGTCTTTTGCTGCATTTTCAATTACTTTAGAGACTTTAGTTTCACCGTCGATTACAAAAGTTTGCTCGAGCAGTACAACTTCTTGGTAGAATTTATTCATCCGTCCAACGATCATTTTTTCAATGATATTATCAGCTTTACCAGAAGCCCGTGCCTGTTCAATAAGAACGTTTTTCTCACGCTCTACCGCAGCAGGATCAAGGTCAGCAATTGACAAAGATGCAGGACTAACCGCTGCAACATGCATCGCAATCTGCTTGCCAAGCGCATCAAGGACGCTGCTATCCGCAGATGATTCAAGCGCGACAAGAACCGCAATTTTACCAAGGTTTGGTGCAACAGCATTATGCATATAGGTAGATACAATCCCCTGCTCAACAGAGAGGCTAACGCAGCGGCGAAAATTCATATTTTCGCCAATTGTTGCAACAGCTTCTTTAATTTCATCTTGAACTGTACGTCCTGTTTCTGGGAACTGAGCCGCTAGGGTAGCATCGAAATCACCTTTATTTTCCAGAGCAACAGCCGCAACAGACCTAACAAGATCCTGAAAGCTTTCATTACGAGCAACAAAATCTGTTTCAGAATTAAGTTCAACAGCAACAGAGGTCGTTCCTGCCGTTGCAACAGCGACGAGTCCTTCAGCAGCCACCCGTCCAGATTTCTTTTCAGCTTTTGCAATACCGTTCGTGCGAAGCCAGTCCATAGCTGCGTCAATATTGCCGCCAGCTTCTGTAAGAGCTTTTTTACAATCCATCATTCCAGCGCCAGATTTATCACGCAGTTCCTTAACAAGAGCAGCTGTAATTTGTGCCATTATTCTATCCTTAGAATTTTAATATAAAATATATTAAACGAGCAAAAAATTCAGATGAAAATTTTACTCTATTTAAATTGTTATTTATCTTCTGTTTTAGCAGCATCTTTTTTAGGAGCCACTTTTTTTACTGCTGCCTTTTTGGGAGCTGCCTTTTTTACGGCTTCTTTCTTAGGAGCTGCTTTTTTAGCAGCATCTTTTTTAGGAGCTGCTTTTTTAACTTCTGGAGCAGGAGCTGCGTCTTCTGCTGCAATAGCAGCTTCCACAGGCACATCTTCCGCTGCGCCAAGATCAACGCCTGCTGCTGTCATTTCTTGCTGAATACCATCAATAACCGCACCAGCAATAAGACTACAATAAAGCTGAATAGCGCGCGTTGCATCATCATTACCAGGGACAGGGAATTCAATATCATGAGGATTTGAATTTGTATCAAGAATAGCAACAACAGGAATGCCAAGCTTTTTCGCTTCTTGAAGAGCAAGTTCTTCTTTATTTGTATCGACAACAAAAATAATTGAAGGAACGCCGCCCATGTCTTTAATACCACCAAGAGACCGATCAAGCTTATCACGTTCACGTGTCATGTGAAGAAGTTCTTTCTTGGTAAGACCTTCAACGCCGCCTTCTAATTTAGAATCTAAATCTTTAAGACGTTTGATAGATTTTGAAATCGTCTGCCAGTTGGTCAGCATACCACCAAGCCATCTGTGATTAACAAAATATTGACCGCATTTTTCAGCAGCAAGACGAATTGGCTCAGACGCTTGACGTTTTGTTCCAACGAAAAGAACCCGTCCACCAGCAGCCGTTGTATCACGCACTTGTTCAAGAGCACGGTGTAAAAGCGGTACAGTTAATGAAAGATTTAAAATATGAACTTTGTTGCGTGTTCCAAAGATATATTCAGCCATCCGTGGATTCCAGCGATGTTTTTGATGACCAAAGTGAACGCCAGCTTCTAGAAGCTCACGCATAGTAAATGTAGGCATAGCCATTGTAATAATTCCTTTTTTTCGGTTATTCCTCCGCAGGATCAAAGCCGCAACAATTATTTGTTAAAGCACCGAACAGTCTTTCTTGGAACTCCCAAGATAAACATACACCTGCGTGTGAAGTTACGCGCTATATAGGGCTATTTAACAAGAAGATCAAGCATAATCTAACCTGATTTTAAATATTTCACCCCTTCATCTCTTTCAAACAAATAAAGCAGCGTCTTAAGAGCTTTTCCCCGCTTTGATGCAAGCTCTGGGTCTTTATTTAAAATCAGCCTCGCATCATCTCTTGCTATCCCAATAAGGTCACCATGATCTTCTAGCGATGCGACTTTAAAATCGGGCATTCCTGATTGACGAACGCCTAAAAGCTCCCCTGCCCCCCGAAGCTTTAAATCTTCCTCTGCGATGATAAAACCATCATCTGTTTCACGCATGATTTTAAGACGTGACGTAGCATTCTTACTGCCAAGGTGACCATAGAGTAAAAGGCAAGTAGATTGCTCATCAGCCCGTCCCACCCTGCCCCGAAGCTGGTGAAGCTGTGACAGTCCAAACCGCTCGGCATGCTCGATAATCATGATCGTTGCATTTGGCACATTTACCCCAACTTCAATCACTGTGGTTGCGATTAAAATTAAAATCTCTCCTGCGGAAAATTTTTCCATGACCGCATCTTTATCTTTGGCTTTCATTTTACCGTGAATGAGCCCTAGTTTATCGCCGAATAATGCCTCTAAATGTAAAAAACGCTCTTCTGCTGCGGCAAGGTCTAGTTTTTCTGATTCTTCGACCAAAGGGCAAACCCAATAAATTTGTTTGTTTTGTTTAATCGCCCGTCCGGCCCCCAGAACCACGTCATTAAGTTTTTGCAAAGAAATTACTCTTGTGTCAATCGCTTTGCGCCCCGCAGGTTTTTCATCTAATTTCGAAAAATCCATATCCCCATATATGGTAAGCGTTAAAGTACGGGGAATGGGCGTTGCCGTCATGGCAAGAACGTCCATCGCTATGCCGTTTGCTTTTGCGCTAAGAGCTAGTCTTTGTTCTACGCCGAACCTATGTTGCTCATCAATAACCGCCATGCCAAGGTCTTTGTAAATCACATCTTTTTGAATAAGAGCATGAGTACCGATTAAAATATCAATCTTGCCAGAAATTAATCTTTCTAAAATGGCTTCTCTTTTTTTGCCCTTATTTCTGCCCGTTAGGATTTCGACTTCAAGAGATGTATTTTTGCAAAGAGCGGTAATGCTTTCCAAATGCTGACGGGCTAAAATCTCTGTGGGTGCAATAATAGCGGCCTGCACCCCTGTCTCTAGGGCATTAATCATTGCAAGCAGTGCCACAACTGTTTTTCCGCTACCCACGTCCCCTTGGAGAAGGCGCATCATCGCAGCTTCTTCTGCCATATCTAGCTCTATTTCTTGCAAGCTGCGCTTTTGAGCGTTGGTTAACTCATAGGGCAAGTCTTTTAATATTTTCGCTTTAAGAATCCCTTTCGGCTTAAACGACCTCCCTTTTTTTTTCTTAAGCTTTTGGCGCATGATTTCCATTGCAAGCTGGTTTGCTAGAAACTCATCATAAGCAAGCCGCCTTCGGGCATGAAAAGAAGGCAAGATACCCTCTTCATTTTTAGGAGCATGAACCATTTGCAAAGCATCATACCAAGAAAGCCACTGCTGTTTTTTAAGGAAATTTGGATCAATCCATTCAGGAAGAATGCGGGCTTTTTTTAAAGACCCTGCTGTGATCTTGCTCATAAGTTTTGCGCTAATCCCTGCGGTTAGCGGATATAGAGGCTGTATCATTGGAATTTCATCTTGGCGTGCGAGAGAGACCATATAATCGGGGTGATTCATCTGAAGTGCGCCGTTAAAAATTTCGGCTTTTCCGCTAATCAGCCGCATACTGCCTTCTGGCATCTCCTTTAAAAGATAATCAGCCCTCGCATGAAAAAATGTAAGGCAGATAACGCCCGTATCATCACTGCACCATATTTTATAGGGGGCTTTTGAACGAGAAGGCGGAATATCATGACGATCAATTTTGACTTCTAGCGTTACAATTTGCTCATGCTTTATATCGGACAGATGAGGTCTTTTGCTTCTATCTATAATTCCAACAGGTAAATGCCAAAATATATCCAATATCCTGCCGCCAATAATTTTTTCTAAATTTGCAGCCGTTCTGCCGCCTACACCAGTCAAACTAAGGGTCTCAGCAAAAAAAGGAAAAAGAATTTCTGGGCGCATTTTAATTTTTATCTTTATTCATTTGAATGGATTTCATATTTTAGGTATCAAGCTATCATATAATATCAACTTTTTTAAGCAAAAGAATATCATGCCCCGTTATAATTCCCCTGGTTTTATTGAACCTGAAATTGATAAAGAAGAATCCCTCGAAATCAGGCGTAAAAGACTGAAATTCAGAAGCTGGCACAGAGGAATTAAAGAAGCGGATATTATTCTAGGGCATTTTGCAGATCAGTTTTTAAGCTCTTTAACAAAGGAAGAACTTGATCTTTATGAGAATTTACTGCGTGAAACAGATGCAGACCTTGTCGCATGGATTACTAAAGACCGCCCTGCACCAGACCACCTAAACCATAAGATCATGAAAAAACTCCAGTCGATTGATTATATTAAATTTTTTAAATAAAAGAATATCCTGCTTTGTCCCATTATCGTAAAATTTTATCTGCAAAATCTGCTCAATCTTTTAGCCATATTCCTGACGGCATGGACGCGCTGCTACTCTCCTCTCTAACCAAAGAAAAAGAGAATATCACCCATATACATATCGTGCGTGATGAAGAACGGCTGCATAATCTAGAAGAACTGATTAGGTATTTCGCTCCAGAACTAGAAATATTAACATTTCCTGCTTGGGACTGCTTGCCCTATGATCGAATATCACCTCATATTGATATTTTAGCAAAGCGGGTTTTAACGCTGAGCAAGCTTTCTTCTTCTTCCCATAATCATAAGAGAGTGATTTTAACGACCATTAATGCAGCGTCTCAGCGTATTATGCCGCCGTCGGCTCTTAAAAATACAAGCTTTCATGCAAAGACCGGCGATAATCTTGACCAAGAGCATTTAAAAGAATTTTTAGGGCGCAATGGCTATTCTCGTGTCCCCTCTGTCATGGAACATGGGGATTTTGCCCTGCGTGGTAACATCATCGATATTTACCCCACAGGCAGTAAAGCCCCTATTCGCATTGATTTATGGGGTGATGAAATTGATACAATTAAATATTTCGAGCCTCTTTCCCAGCGAAGCAATGATAAAATAGACCATATCCACCTTGTCCCAACCACTGAAGTTATTTTAGATACCCCTTCGATCAGGCGGTTTCGGGTTCAATATGTCGCAGAATTTGGCACATCAAGAGGCGATGATCCGCTTTATGAAGCCATCACCGAAGGGCGTAAATTGCAAGGCATGGAACATTGGCTGCCTTATTTTTATCAAGAAATGGGTAATGTTTTCGATTATCTACCGCAGGATAAAAATAAACTTGTGGTGAGCCAAGACCATCTGACAAGCGCAGCATATCTTGACCGCATTAAATCTGTTCATGATTATTATGGGGCAAGGCTTGAGGCTTATAAAAACTCTCCCAAAGGAGCGGCAGGCAGCAGTACGTATAAGCCCCTGCCCCATGAGCTTCTTTATATCGGGGCGCAGGAATGGCAAGATTTAAGCAAAGAATATAAAATCCATAAATTTACCGCTCATGAAAACTCGGTAAATGACATTAGCTTTTCTGGAACGGTAAGCCGTAATTTTGCCCTTGAAAGAAATGATGCAAAGCTTAATATTTATGATGAGCTTAAAAAACATATTACCAACCTGCAAAAACCGAGTCTTCAAAAATCAGGTTTGCAAAAATCGGGCAAAAAAACCTTAATTGCAAGCTATTCAGAAGGATCAAGAGACCGGCTTTCTATTGTCATGAAAGACCATGGCATGAGACATTTCCAGATGATAGAAAAATGGTCAGAAGTTAAAAAGTTAAATCCTGCGGTTATTGGACTTATCATTCTCCCCCTAGAACATGGGTTTAACACAGATGATTTTGCCATTATTTCAGAACAAGATATTTTAGGTGACCGCCTTATTCGCAAAGTCAAACGAAGCAGGCGAGCAGAAAATTTCATAAATTCTGCATCCGAATTAAACCCAGATGACCTTGTTATTCATATAGATCATGGCGTGGGACGCTACGTTGGATTTAAAACGATTACTGTAAATGGCGCCAAGCATGACTGCGTTCATTTGGTCTATCATGGAGGCGATAAACTCTATCTTCCTGTTGTAAATATTGAAGTTTTAAGCCGTTTTGGCGGCACTAAAAGCGATGCTTCTCTTGACAAGCTTGGCGGAGTGGCTTGGCAAGCCCGAAAAGCAAAACTTAAAAAACGCATCAGAGAAATGGCAGATGAGCTGATTAAAATTGCCGCCGCCAGAGCCCTTAAAAAAGGTGAAATCATTGAACCGCCCGAAGGAGCATATGATGAATTTTGCGCCCGCTTCCCCTATACAGAAACGGACGATCAACTGCGCTGCGTGGAAGATATTATAAAAGATTTAAGAAGCGGTCAGCCCATGGATCGGCTGATTTGCGGAGATGTGGGCTTTGGCAAGACAGAAGTTGCCCTGCGTGCCGCCTTCCTTGTCTCAATGAGCGGTCTGCAAGTTGCTATTGTTGCGCCCACGACTCTTCTTGCCCGTCAGCATTATAAAAGCTTTACGGACAGGTTTAAAGGGCTGCCCCTGCGCATCGGTCATCTATCACGCCTTGTCAAAGCAAAAGAGCAAAAACAAACCCGTGAAGAAATGGAAAAGGGAACAATTGATATTGTTGTTGGAACGCACGCTCTGCTTTCAAAATCGATAAAATTTAGAAATCTTGGAATGCTGATTATTGATGAAGAACAACATTTTGGAGTGGCTCATAAAGAGAGACTGAAAAAGATTAAAAATAACGTTCATGTCCTCACCTTAACCGCAACCCCAATACCAAGAACGCTGCAAATGGCAATGAGCGGAATGCGGGGGCTTAGCTTGATCGCAACGCCGCCTGTTGACCGCCTTGCAGTGCGAACATTTGTCATGCCTCAGGACAGCCTTGTGATTAGAGAAGCTTTGCTGCGGGAACATTATCGAGGCGGGCAATCATTTTATGTCTGCCCGCGGGTTTCTGATTTAAAAGGCGTTTATGATTTCTTAAAAGAGCATGTTCCAGAAGTAAAAGTTGTTAAAGCCCATGGACAAATGCCGCCCAGCGAGCTTGAAGATGTAATGAACGCTTTTTATGACGGCGCATTTGACGTGCTTCTTTCAACAACGATTGTCGAATCTGGTTTGGATATTCCAACGGCGAACACCATGATCATTCATAGAGCCGATATGTTTGGACTGTCACAGCTTTATCAATTAAGAGGACGTGTGGGCAGGGCAAAAATTCGGGCCTATGCTTACCTGACGCTCTCCCCTAAACGCATTCCAACCAAACAGGCTCTTAAGCGGCTTGAAGTCCTGCAAACTCTGGATAATTTAGGGGCAGGCTTTACGCTTGCCAGTCACGATATGGATATTCGGGGCGCAGGAAACCTGCTTGGTGATGAACAGTCTGGGCATATTAAAGAAGTCGGAATTGAGCTTTATCAACAAATGCTAGAAGAAGCCGTTGCAGAGGCACGTTCTGGCATAGAGGAAGAAGAGGAAAGCACTCTTTGGTCGCCGCAAATTAATGTGGGCGCATCGGTCATGATCCCCGAACATTATGTAACAGACATTAACCTGCGCATGTCCCTGTACCGCAGGCTTGCTGATCTAACGGATAAGCTTGGCATTGATGCATTTGCCGCTGAACTGATTGACCGTTTTGGCAAGCTGCCTGAAGAGGTGGAGCATCTATTGCTTATCACAGAGATTAAACATCATTGCCGAACGGCATCTATTGAGCGCATTGAAACAGGCGTTAAGGGGGCAATTTTGACTTTTAAAAATAATAAATTTAAAAACCCAGCAGGCCTAATTGATTTTATCAGCCGCCAAGGAAAAATTATAAAAATCAGGTCAGACCATAGGCTTGTTTATTCTCGCAATTGGCAAAAAATTGACAGCAGACTTAAAGGAACATTAAATATTGCAAAAGCACTAGGGAAAATCGCCCATAAATAATTTATCAATAAGTTTTTATCTTTTCTTAAGTTCTTTTTATTGTTTTTGAAATATCATGGATCTTGATTTAAAATAATTTAAGCAGGTCAAACAAGAAATGTTTGGTACAATTAATAATAATATATCTGGTTTATTGGCGGCAAAGTCCCAATTTACAGCAGCTGCGACAAAAGTCATGCAGGCAAATGCGGCGGCTTTTAATGCTGTTGCTAATGGCGCATCATCCGCCGCTGGTCTACGCCATAAAGCTTACAATAATAATACGCCGCAAACACGAACAAATCCTAACAATAATATTCCAAATTCTTCAAATGGATCAAAAAAAATAGACCCTACAGGGCAAATCCCTGTAACGCCCCAGAATCTTTCACTTTATGACCCCCATTCCTCTTTCGCTAATAATGAAGGCTATCTTGCCGTTCCTGGTGAACAGAGCCTCATTGCTGAAGTGGCGGAGATGTCCCGTGCCTCACACGCCTATAAAGCAAATGCAAAGGCAATTAAATCACTAGGCGACACCATCAGTAACTTTATGATTGAAGTAAAATAATCTAAGCCCTTATATTAAATTAACTATTTATTTTTTATTTTATATCATATTATCTATATACCCAATGATATGAGTTAGAGTTAGAGTTAGAGTTAGAGTTAATGAATGAAACGACAACAACTATAAAACCTGAAATTACTGAACTTCTAAAGCTTGCATATGATAAGTCTGCGCAAGGGAAAAATAAGCTTTTTGACGAAATCACGGGTGTTTTCGAAACAAATCATGAAAATCTTTCGTCTGATGAAAGATTATTAATGAGCGAGATTCTTGAAAGCCTCCTCCTTAATGTTGAAACTCTTATTCGTCAAAAACTTGCAAACCGCCTTGCAACGATGAAAAATGTTCCAGTCGAACTTATCATTTTACTCGCCAATGACCAAATTGACGTTGCGCGTCCAATTTTAGATTTAAGTATTCTTTTGGAAGACAAGGATCTTATTGGAATTATTCGCCAAAAATCGCTCCAGCATCAGCTTTCGATTGCAGGACGTAAAAATATTGGACCTGACGTTTGCAAGCAGCTTGTTGGTACAGGTAATGATGATGTCATTGTTAAAATGCTTTCTAATAAAGCCGCTAGAATAGACGATAAAACATTAGAAGAACTTGTTAAACAATCAAGAACGAAAACTATTTATCAACCTCCTATTATTAATCGCCCTGACCTGCCGTCTGAACTTGCCTCACGGATGTATGAATGGGTTTCTGATAATCTAAAAGAATCTTTAATTGATATTCAAAGCTTAGATAAAACAGACTTAGAAACCTCCCTTCAATCCGCGGTAACCTCTCTTCAAGAAGAAGATAAATTACAAGGAGAAAGCGGCTCTAATGAAAAAAATATAATTGAAAAATTACAGGGAACTGGAAAGCTTCTGCCTTCATTTTTAATAAAATGCTTAAAACAAGGACAAGTAACATTATTTGAACGCGCATTTTCAAAAATGATTAATATTTCCCATGATAGGCTCTGTAATATTATTTATGAAAGAGATGAAGCCTCCCTTGCTGTTGCTTGCTGCGCAGCGGGACTAGACCGAAATACATTTTTAATCATTTATAAAACCACAAGAATTGCTCGACAAAAGAAACCTGCTTTATCTAAAGAACAAGCTTTATCAATCTTTGAAATATTTAAAAACCTAGATGCGCGCGCGGCAGAACTTAGAATTCACAAATGGCTCGCAGATGATGCTAGAGTTCCTATCTTTTAAATGTTATATAGTTAAATAAATTTAATTGATCCAGCTACAAAGGCTTATTTCATGCTTGTTTTTAATAAAAAACTGAGCTTAATGTCTAGTAACGATGAAAAAGCACTGAAAGCAGCTGAGCTGCTTAAAATACGGTATGATTTTGTCCCTCTTGAGGAAGCAGATATTATCGTTGCCCTTGGAGGGGACGGTTACCTTTTACATCTTTTACATGAAACAATGAACCTTAACCTGCCTATTTTTGGCATGAATAGAGGTACTGTTGGTTTCCTGCTTAATGATTTTAGCGAAGAGTTATTGTTAAAACGTATTGAAAATGCCCACCCGTTTGAGCTTAATCCGCTCCATATGACAGCCTATACAAATAGTGGACAGACCGTAGAAGCACTTGCCATTAATGAAATTGCTCTGCTCAGAGAAACACGACAAACAGCAAAAATTCGGATCATGGTTGATCATAAAATACGCATAGAAGAGCTGGTTTGTGACGGCGTTATGGTGGCAACCCCTGCGGGAAGCACTGCCTATAATCTTTCCGCACATGGTCCAATATTACCAATGTCATCGGATATATTAGCCCTCACACCCATCAGTGCCTTTAGACCAAGAAGATGGCGTGGAGCATTACTGCCCAATAATGCTGAAATTGTCTTTGAAGTCCTTAACCCCATCAAACGCCCTGTTAGTGCGGTTGCTGATATTTTAGAAGTAAGAGATGTTGCAAAGGTTATTATAGTGCAAGATAAAACCCATAAATTAAAATTATTATTCGAAAATGAACATACCTTAGAAGAACGTATATTAAATGAGCAATTTATGATCTAATACGGGCTTGCAAGAGGGATAATTAATGAAAACTCCGTCCCTTTACCAACAATAGATTTAACAATAATATCACCATTCATTTGCATAGCAAGATGCCGTGAAATATGAAGACCAAGACCTGTTCCTTCTTGTTCTCGTGAATAGATACTTCCTTTTGCTTGTTGAAATTTTTCAAATATAAGGTCTAATTGGTCATCAGGAATACCTATACCTGTATCCCATACTGTTATTTCAAGTAATGATTGATTTGTTTTTGATAATGCAATATCAATTCCTATTGATCCGCCTTCTGGTGTGAATTTAACAGCATTGCTTAAAAGATTAACTAAAATTTGAGTAACCCGCCTTTGATCCACATAAACAAGATAGTCTGTAGCCCCCTCAACCCTGCTTGTATCAATATTTTTATCATTTGCCCTTAAAATAACAAGGTTTAAAGCAGTCTTAATATGCTCATTTAAACCTGTTTCTTCAATATTAAGATTTAAAGTACCATTTTCTAAAACAGCAACGTCAAGAACATCATTAATCAGTGCAAGCAAATGCTGTCCAGCATTCATAATATCGCTGCTGTAAGAGACATATTTTGAATTAAGATCACCAAAAAGCTCTAATCTCATGACTTCTGCAAAGCCAATAATAGCATTTAAGGGCGTTCTAAGCTCATGACTCATCGCTGCAAGAAATTCACTTTTAGCATTTAAAGCATCTTCTGCTTCTGCTGACGCAATATCAAGCTGGATATTTTTATTCGTCAGCTCATCTAACGTATTTTCAAGTGATTTCTGAATGCGGTTTTTTTCACGCTCTGCTTTATATTTAACCGTTACGTCCATCCCAGCACCTCGGTAACCAAAAAATTTACCCGTCTGAGGGTCAAATAACGGAACGCCGCTTAGATGAATAAAAACATCTTCCCCCTCTAAATTTTTTAAAACAAAAAGTTGATCTCTAAAAGGTGTTATCCCATCCATAATATCAATTATTTTTATTTCTTTTCCATCTACCGACGTTTTTAAAGACCCTAGGGCTTCTAGATTTTTACCCTTTAACGTAAAAGAAGGTTCCCCAAAAATCGCTGCGAGTCTTTCATCTGCATATGTAATTTCAAAGTTTTTATTAACTTCCCAATACCAATCAGACGTAGAACGAGCAAAATCACGAAAACGGGCTTCTGAAATATTTTCAGGAGAGTTTTTATTCTCTGGTTTCTCAACATAAGTCCCCCCAACAGCAATAACCTCACCAGAATTATCACAAATAGGGAAATGGCGTGATTGATAACATTTAATAGAAGAATTTAATTTAATTTCTTCCTCAAAATTTAAAATATTATTTGTCAGTTGAACTTCATTCAAAATTGAAATCAAGCTATCAGGAAGAGTTTTTTTTATATTCAAACCCTCACCTACCTCTCTAGCTTCAATATTATAATCCATTGCAAGCTTTTCATAACCATCATTAATATAAGCAAGATTACCTTCTACAGTAGTCACATAAAGAGGAATATTTTCATTAAAATTCATTTTTGAAATAAGCTTGTTTACTTTTTTTAAAATAGTTGAATTTTTATTATCTGGTGATTTATTTTGTAATATTTTATTTTTTTTATCTCTAACATTCATCTTCAGATCACTTCAATGCCTTTCCCTAGAAGTGGAGTAGTAGCTGTTGTATTGCATGGACTTCTAT